>JAZQYS010000422.1:0-9877 GCA_045633645.1 Victivallaceae bacterium
GCCGCAGTTTTTGAGCTTGTTCACGCCGAAAACCTGCATTGTCGGCCAGTAGGGCGCAACGCCGATACCGCAGAGAAAAAGCAGTATGAAAAGCAGGGGAAACAGAATACAGTTTGGCATGATTCCCGGCTTGAGCAAGGCAAGAATACTTGTAAGCGGAATGGTCGCAAGAGAGCAGTAAAGCAGGATTTTTTTTAAATTTCCGGGTTTTGCGATATAGCCGAAATAAGTTCTGCCCGCAAACATACCGGCGGCGATGGCGCCGGTTCCGAGTCCGGCAACGAAAGTTCCGGTTTTGAAGGTCAGTTCAATAAACGCCGCCGCCCAGAACGTCAGCCCGAACTCTGCGCCGGCACCGAAAAACATGGCAAGAGAACAAATCCAGAAATGGGGTTCTTTTGCAATCTGAACAGTCTGTTTGCAGATTTTCGGGAGATCGACGTTTTCTCCGGACTCGGGATAGCGTTTTGCCGGATTTTCTTTCCACAGAAACAACATTCCTGCGAGGATGGTGAGTATGCCGGCAATAATCAGAATCAGCCGCCAGCTTGCGCCGAGCGTAATCAGTCCGCCGACACCGATAACGGCGACGACGATACCCACGGACCAGAATGAGTGACTGATATTGACATACCTTTCTGGAGACTCCGGATGCAAGTCCTGAACAAAAGGTGTTGCCAGTCCTTCGCAGATACCTTCGCCGAGACCTGCGAAAATCAGACAGGGTATCAGCATCCAGTAGGCGCTTGAAAACGCGCAGAGCATGATTCCGGTGCCGCATAAAAGCAGACTTATACCGATGGAAATGCGTTTGCCAAGCTTTGCTGCGACAAATCCGCACAGAAGCAGTGTGATGATCATAAAGGCGCTTCTGACGGCATGAAGAACTCCGCCCGCCGCCATGCCGCCGTCATCAAGCGGGAAGTTCAGACTTTTGCCCATTGAAACGATCAGCAGCGGGATAACCAGTGAACAGAGTGAATAAGTAACGAAAGCCGAAAATGACGCATAATCGTAACGTCCGAATTTAAGTGGTTCTCTCATTTTTTTACTTGAAATCCTGTTGATATTTTTCAGATACAAAATCCGCATAATATACATCCGCGGGGGGGATTGTTCAAGAAAAAAGCGTTTTTTTGCAAAAAAATCAAAATTATATGCATAAAAATGACAATCCGGACTTGACAAGACGGCATATTGATGTTCCATTAAACGCAGAGCAGAGATTGATTCGCAAACTCTGCATGGGAAACACGGCAAAATATAAGGTTATTGCGCGGCAGCCGTGTGCCGCAACAGAGACAGAGGAATTACATGAAGTACTATACAGAAGACCACGAGTGGGTTGAGATTAACGGAGACACTGCCATTATCGGTATCTCGGAATACGCCGCCGAACAGCTCGGCGAAATCACCTACGTCGAGTTGCCCGAAGAAGATGATGATTTTATTATCGGAGACTGCTTGGGTGAAATTGAGTCTGATCAAACATCATGTGATATCTACTCTCCCATCAGCGGAACGGTTTCTCAGGTGAATGAGAGTCTTGCTTATGATCCCTCTCTTATCAACGAATCTCCCGAGGATAAGGGCTGGATTTGCAAGCTTGAAAACTTTGACAGTTCCGAGCTTGACGACATGATGACAGAAGATGCGTATCTGAAATTTATTGATACGTTGTAAAAAAAAGCAAAAATTTTTCCGGAAGTATTTGAACTTGCAGTAATCTGCTGTTATATTAAGTAAATACTTCTGGTATACGCCGGCTTAGCTCAGTTGGCCAGAGCGGCTGACTTGTAATCAGCAGGTCGTGGGTTCGAATCCCACAGCCGGCTCCAATTAAAAATGAAAAAGCACCTCAGAAACGAGGTGCTTTTTTGTTGTTTGGATTTGTTTTGAGTTGATTTTGTATGTCAAATTGTATGACTTTGTTTGTATTCGCTGACTTTGTCCCAGACTAATTGAGGGACGGGGGGCGCCGGAACAGTAACGGCTGAAGGTTGCTGCATTTTTGCCGCAGATTTTTGCCAGGGCAGATTTTTTCATTCCTGTACTTTTGCAAAGTTCGTCAAACAGGAAAGCCAGGTGTATTCAGAGCATTTCAACGAAGAGGGATTCAAGGAAGTTGCCCGCAGATACTTTGATTTGACGGAATTGACCGATGAAGAGGGCAATTCTTATCTTGACGTTTCTCTTGAAGATGTGAACGATCAGCGTCTGGCTGCCGAAGAATACATCGCCTATCTTGCCCAGCAGGAGACGAAACCCTCGTGGTGGAAAGAGTTTTTACAGAAAATACGCATGTTTTTTGCCCGTCTGCCGTTTTTTAAAGATGTCAGAATGACCGATGACGAAATCAATACCGTTCTTGCCCGCAGTGCCAGAAGTGTCAGGCGCGGCATGTTTGACCGCAAAAGCCGCGTTGAAACGGACGGAAACGGACTGGAAACGGATGAGGTGCGGTTTTCTATCATCGGTGAACGCGGCGCAGCTCTGCTTGACAGAACTTTGAAACAGGACAATACCGCTAATTTGCAAATCGCAAAAGAAATGCTCTCTGCCGGAAAAGACGCCAAAACAATCAAACTTGCCACCGGATGGGAAAAAGGCGGGGACGGCAAGTGGCGCATGGAGATTCCGGATCTCAACTTTACAGAACGGTATTCTCAAGGTACTGCACCTGTTTTTCCGAACGGTTTTCTTGAAGATATTATTGATGCACCGGAATTGTTTTCAGCATATCCGAAGTTGCGCCTTCTGTTTGTCATGACAACAGAAAAATTGCCGGAAAATGTTGCCGGTCGTTTTTCTTCTGACAATGATTATTATCACATCTTTTTGAATAGAAAGTTTTTTGACGTTACGGAAGTTGAAAAGAACTGGCTTCAAGAAGCCGATAAAGAAATTGAGATGTCTTATGAAGGATATTCTGAAGAACATTTGAAATTTCTTGAGGAGTTTGGGTTAGAAACTGATCCTGAAAAAAACAGAAACAAATATCTTGCGTTGATTGATAAGATCAGGGATTTTCAATTGATCAAATACCGTGATACTCTGATTCATGAAATACAGCATGCTATTCAGGAGTTGGAGGGGTTTGCACGGGGTGGAAATAAAGATACTTATGTTCCAGAAAGCAAAGACCCCATTCTTTCTCAAGCATTGAATAAAGCCATTGAGCTGAATGAAGAAAAATATTCCCTTGAAAAAGAGCTTCAGAACACTTCTCCGGAAAACGCTTCTAAAATCAGACACCGGCTTAAACGCATCGATGAGCAGTTGAGTGTTCTTCAAGTGACGGCTCATGAAGCTTCTCAGGGCAGCTCCGTTTACCGGAGACTTGCCGGTGAAGTTGAATCGAGGAACGCTGAGCGGCGGTCCCGCATGACTGCTGAAGAAAAACGCAATTCTCTGCTCTCTGAAACTGAAGATGTCGCTGAGGACAGCAAGATTTATCTGTTTGACGGTGGCAACGGACGGGAACGGACTGGAACGGAGGGAACGGACGGGGCGGACGGACTGCGGTTTTCTATCTCAGAGTATTCCGCTGAGGAAGTGCGCGATTATGTCGATATTCTTAAACCATTTACCGGAACGGTTATTGACAGAAATCCGGAGGACTATGCCGCTTATTTGAAAGAACACGGCGTGGATATTCCCGAAAAGGACGCTTTCCGGTTCGCTCAGGAAGCCGCCCGGGAAAAGATGAAGCAGGCAAGAAAAGCCGCCGACACAAGACGGGATAACTGGCTCTATGATAATATCATGGAGTACCGCTGGGCGGTCGAGTTTTCAGGCAGCAGCGATTTTAAAATAAGAGTTTCGCCCAGGTTTGAAAAAACGGAAAAGTCCGGTACGTTCTGGCTTAAAAAAGGCGATTCAGGCAAAAGTATCATCTCTCTTGAAGAACTTGCAAAATATGTCTCCAGACAAACCGGCAAAGATGAATTGGAAGTTGAAGAAAATCTCTTTGATTTTTACAGAGTTCTTACAAAACCCATTCTGCGCAAAAATTATACGGACTTCAAAAAAGAACAGTTCGCAGCTGACAAAGAGGCGGCAAAGCAAGCCTTTGACGAATTTATGCAGCAGGAGAAATACCGCATTCAGGATGAGGCTGTTCAAGTGTTAAGTTCCGGTCAACCCCTCACAATGGACTGGATCGCCGGAAACAGAAAAGTCTTTAATGAACTTTATCAGATGATTTTCAACAAAGAGGCACCGGTTAAAGTTTCTCAAAGAGATTTTGAGGCAATCAATGCCGCTCTTATGCAAGAGGGTGCAAACGCTTCCACTTATGCCGAAGCGTACAAAGTCGCCCGTGCCAATGCCTGGAATGAATCCCAGACCAAACTCACGGCGTTGAGGGACAATGTCACCAAACAGAAAGCCGATGCCGTAAAACTTCAACGCGAGGCGGTCTCTTTCGCTGAAAAAGAACTGCCCAAAGAGGCAAGGGCAGAGTTTGTAAGAGATATCATCGGTCTGCTTGAATACTCCAATGCTCCAAGTACAAAGTATCCCGAGGGAAGACGGAAAGCGGAATTTGATAAAATTATTGAGAAGATGACACAGCGTGCAGCCGGAGAACGGAAAGAATCAGCCATTTCTCAAATAAATTTTCTGCTTGATCAATACAAAGTTATGAGAACTTTTAAGGGTATCCCGATAAGTAAAGTTCCGTCTGTTCAGAATGTCATAACCGAGGTACGCAGGCTTACACGCATGACTGCCGGTGCCGTCAACGCTTATGTCGGCTTGCAGACGGCTTTAATGAGTCAGGCTGAGGATGGCTCCCAGGCATGGGAGGACGCAAGAAAACGCGCTGAACTTGCCGCAATGTTCGGCAATTTGCAATTCAAGTCTGCCGATGAGGCGGAAGAGGCGTTAAAGTTCCTCACCAAACTTGTTACAGAAGGTAAAGCGGAATTCCGGCAGCAGTTGCGTGAACGGTTGGACAAAATCAAATCCATGCGCAACGAGGTTGTCAGGAATCTTTCTGGCGGTGTTATTGATACCACCGGAAAAGATGCCGATCTGTTTAACAAGTATCTTCTGAAAAACCGGGCAACGCTTGAATCATTCTTGCGTTTGACCGCAAACACGAAAATTCAGGACTTTGACAGCACCGTTCAGGCGCAGCTTGTCAAAGAGTATGAGTACGCTCAGGAACGCGAAAAAACTCAGTTGAGACTTTTTGATCAGGATTTCAGAAAAGCCGTCAAAGATATTTTAGGCTATGACGGTCTTGTCGGATGGAAAAAGTTCCTCGATGAAATCAATTCTCCCGTCACGGGTATTTTCAGAAATGTGTATACCGCCGAAGTCGAAGAAAACAGAATGAGTTTTTCGCTCGTCGGCAAGCGTCCTGCAATCCGGACAAAAGTCAACTGGAAGATTGCGGAATATGCTCTTGATAAATATGCCGCTTAAAGACTATTTGAAGTACTCCGGAAGAACTGTTACTCTTTCGGGAGACTTTAAAGAGTTTGCGCGTTTTGCATGGAACAGCGATTTTGTTCAGAACCGTTTCGCCGGAAGCATGGATAAAGATTTTGTTTATTTGATGAATCACGCCATCAACTATCAATGTGTATTTCGTCTCTTTGCCGCCGTTGGCAAAGTGGTTCACAATTATAGGTGTCAAGACTCACAATGCACCACCCATATCAATCACAGAAAAGTCAAACGAGGTACAACAAATCAGTTTATGTTCCGGAGACAGTCGTGAAAAAAGGCGGCAGGGTGATTCCTGCCGCCGGAAGATGTTAACGGATTATGACTTCAGTTGCGCCTGTTGTCAATCAGGTATTGGCGGAAGCCGAAAGTGTTGGATTTGCCGGCTCTTGTTAAATTATTTTCAATACTTTTCATAAGTTCAGTTTTGTTGTCAGCTTTTTCTGACGGGCGAACTTCTGCAACAATCAGCAGTTGGGAACGTTTGGTCGCTTCGGTTTCTGTAGAAAATATCCAACCAAGTCCGGGAAGGTCTTTCAAAATGGGGATTCCGCCGGAAACTTGCATAACGCTGCGCTTTTCTATGCCGCCGATAATCAGTTTTGTTCCGGTATTGGCAATCATAAATTCTGTATCTATTTCAGCACCTTGCTGTATCCTTGGAGAACCGTCAGATGTGTAGCCGATCAGAGATGAATTATTGATCTGCACTTTGAGCGTCGTAGCTTTGGTATTGATTACCGGAGTCATTTTGATAGAGAATCCGAATTGGTCAGTCGCTTCCAAATTGATGGTGTTACCGCGTTTGGCAATCGCATTTTGGGCAATAAGTTCAGAATATTCATCTTCCAATTTTGCTGCATTTATCCGCTTTCCTGAATTGACACCGTCAACAGTAAATACAGCTGCTGAATTGGAAGCAATCCGCAAAATATACTTGCAATTGCTGCCTTCTCCTATTTTGCTGACAGTCACAGGGGCTGTTCCTGAAACTGAAATCTCTTTGTTATCTTTGGTAATTCCAATAATAACACCTGCCTTCACGCAGAAACGGTTGCCTTCAATGGTATATTCTTTTTCTGCAATGGGGGTGGATTTTGCAACAAAACACCGGGTGAACTTTTCAATTTTTCCCTCCGCATTATTCCCCACGGTAATTTCGGAAGTATGCAGAACTTTTGCTTTGCCTTTGCTGGTCAGGAAGTCAATATATTTGGTGTTCCATTTGGGATTGAACTGGAAATATGTTGTTTTGTTCCAATCTGCCCCCCTGTACAAATCAAGACCATTGTAGTTTCGGGAAAATCTGCCGCCGGCACCGAAAAGATCAATCCCATCATTATTTTTCCACGACTGAAAATCAAGTCCCAATTTTGTATCATTTTCAGCGTAGAGTTCATAAATTGTAACTTTAGCGCGAATACTTGGTTCAATCTTATCATATTTGCTGATGATGTCCATGATATTCTGCTTTGAGAAAGGAGCTGTATTAAAGAAAATCAGATTCAGTTCCGGATCTTCCATCAATACATCATTGCCGCCGACATTATTCATCGCTTCATTGCGGCGGTATGCGCCAACATTTTTCACCATTTCCATCAGATCTTCTGAGGAACGGAATTTGGGCGAATAAACATAAGTCAGACGTCCGGAACTTGAGACCAGTTTGGGCTTATCCAGTTCCCGTACAATGGAATCAAATCCCTGCGCTCCCGGAGAATCTTCAAAACGGTAATCTTCCGCAGAGATAAGCAGCAATGCGCTGCCGTCGGCATATTTTACTGCTTCGACATTGGTATTGTTTTCATTGACTTTGCGGGTTTGAACAATGGAACGGATGTAAGAACGCAATTCATACGGGTCGGTATGTTTAATCTCGTATGCTTTGGTAATCACATTGGGATCGGCATTGTCCCGGACAAAATGAACGATTTTTGTATCATCCTTGACTGCAACATTGAGGCGGGCATCAATGGGGCTGTTTGCGTAAGGGGCTGCAGGTTCTCCAGCAAAGGCGGCAATGCTGCTTAACAGAGTTGCTGCCAGAAAATATTTAGAATTGTATTTCATGCTTTTACCAGATTTTTTAAATTATTTACTTGCAAGTTTATTAAATTCAGCGACAGTTCCGGGGGCCATATTCTCGTTGAATACGACAGGAACGGCACGGACGGTAACAAAGAAACGGTTGACTTCGGTATTGGTTGTCGTCGTACTGAAGATGTATTTCAGAACGGGAATTTCGCAAAGGAACGGAACGCCGATTGTCTGTTCAACATTGCTTGTGCGGTTCCAGGAAGCAAGGAGATGTTCTTTATTGAAGTCGATTACTGTTTGCGCGGTAACAGTTTCTGTTTCAATCAATTCTGCTCCGAGGTTATTTCGTTCAACAACATTATTGTTAGTAATCTCGCACTGAAAATTGACAAAACCATTCTTTCCGGCAGTAATAACCGGATTGGAAATAGATGCAGTCAGAGATGCGTCTCCCCCGGAAGTAACAGCTGAGGTGTGATATTCATCTTTGGTAATATTCTGATATTCCGGAGCAAAACTTACTTTGAAGTCCCGGTTGCGGTTGTTTGTGATGATTACGCTTGCTGTGCTGCTGACAGTCGCTTTTCCATTCTGCTGCAGGATGCGGAGAAAACTCAAAGCAAATGCCGGGGCAGTATAGAAGCCACCGAATCCTCTCGTTACGTTGCCGAGAATCTCTGCTCCGGGACCAATCAAATCAACCAACTTTTCTGTGGCACGAACATTGAGGGCATTATAACCGGTACTGAAAAGGTCAAGTCCCGGACCGTTTTTCCACGCCAGATAATCAATGCCGATGTCTTTGAGGTCGCTGTCACGAACTTGATAAACTTTCATCTCAAGACGCACTTGCGGAATCGGTTTGTCCAGCCAGGCAAGTTTAGATTTGATGTCATCCACTGTTGCAGGGGTATCCTTGAAGTAGAACATATTGCGTTTACTGTCAAATCGAACATCGCTGTCCGCTTCTCCGCTGGATACTTCACCTTTAACAATAATATCAACCATCCCCTGTGCCGCCCGGAATTGCGGCTGGTATATGCCGTAAGCAATTCCGTCACCGGTGATATTAGAGGCTTTGACAATCTTGGCAGGACGGTCAAGGGCGGCAATAAGTTTATCAACGTGTTCAATCATATCTTCACCGGTTGAAACAATGAGCATCTGACGTTTGCGTTCAGTATCTTCAACGGTGGAAACATTGGATTCTTCACAATAGCGAACAACCGCACTGCGGATGAAGGGGGCGGCATCTGCAGCCTTAATATGCTTTAAGGTGTAAATTTTTGATGCCATATTTTTTTGAGCATCATCTTCTATAAAAGTGATTTTCTGAACTTTTTCTTCGGCTTTGCCTGCAAGAGGCAAGCCCATAACACTTGCTGTTACCAATATGGCAACGCATTTATGAATGTTCAAATTCATAACTTTTCTCCATTCTGCTGAATTAAGGTATCAGCGTATTTATTGTTGGTTTGATGTTCAAAACATTGATAATTTATTGAAATATTGCCGGTAACCTCCATTTTATATTTGTTTAAAAAAGTTAGGTGAGACTAAGTTTGAAAAATTAAAAAACGCGGCTTATAAGCGGCTGCTGAAATACTTATAAGCCGCCGTGTGTAAGGAGACAATTTATTGAAGCATCTTCGTCCCGATTTCAAAAACACTTCCCAACTGATAGACGATCAATGTGGTAATATATGCAAGAGCAAACAAAGCTCCGGCTTCGGTAAATGCCATCTTCCACGAGTTTAACTCCCGCTTGATGATTGCCAGAGTTGCCAGGCACGGAATGGAAAGCAAACAGAAGAGCATTATACAAAATGCTTGCAGCGGAGTGTAATTTTTTACCAGCTGCCGGCGCAGACCTTCAGATTCTTCATCTGCTTCACCCTCGGAGTAAAGAATTCCCATTTGAGCCACAAAAACCTCTTTTGCTGCCAAAGCTCCGATAGAGGCAGTTGTGATTTTCCAGTCAAATCCGATTGGTGCAAAGAACGGTTCAAGAGTCTTGCCGACTCTGCCGGAAATGGTGTATTCCAGTTTTTCAGAGAGTTGGGCGTTTTCAAGAGAAGAAGTGTCCCCGCCGGCTTTCTGAACTTCCGTGATTTTTTTATCGTAATCAACGGAAAATTCTTTTTTCTCCGGATAGGTGTTGCAAACGTAAAGCACAATACTGGTCAAAAGAATGATCGTACCGGCTTTCTGCAGATACATTCTGCCGCGATCCCACATGTGGAGCATCAAACTTTTAAAACTGGGCATACGGTAAGGAGGCAGTTCCATCAGGTAGACTTCTCCATCACCTTTGAAAAGCGTGGACTTCATGAGCCGGGCGGCAATCAATGCCACCAGAACGCCGATGAGGTAAATTACCCAC
>JAZQYS010000423.1:0-5056 GCA_045633645.1 Victivallaceae bacterium
CCTCTATTTTCTCAATGACGGCACGTTCTCTCCGCCCGAAACACTGGTTGAGGATTTTGACATTGTTGCTGACGGAAAAGTCATTGCTCAAATCAAAGGAAATTTTCAGCGTCTTGTAAAAGTTCCCGTGTCCGTTAAAGCAAAATCCCTGAAACTTGTCATCAGAAAAACACGCTCAAATCAAACCAAATGCGGCATTTTCGCCTTTGATGCAAGATAACGGAAACAAACTTTTAACATGAAAATTTTTAATGAATTTGACAATCAGGGCTGTTACTCCCTGAAAAAGATTGTCACAGTCACATTGCCGATTCTGCTGAGTATGCTGATGGAACACATTATCGGCATGACAGACACGGCTTTTCTGGGCAGAGTCAGCGAAGTTGCGCTGGGCGCATCTGCTTTGGGGACAGTCTATTTTCTGGCATTCTTCGTGTTGGGTTCAGGATTCAGTTTCGGCGCACAAATTCTTATTGCCCGCAGAAACGGAGAGAAAAATTTCCGCAATATCGGAGAAATCTGTTATGCCGGAGGATTCTTTCTCTTTATCTTCTCCCTGCTGCTTGTATGGGCAATCAGATTTTTTTCGCCTCTTCTGCTGCCCCGTCTGATTCAGTCCCCCGATGTCTGTCAGGCAACGATTGAATATCTCAACTGGCGGACTTACGGTCTTGTTTTTGCCTTTATCAGTGCCATTTTCAGAGCGTTTTATGTGGGGATTGCCCGGACAAAAATCATGACACTCAGTTCAGTTGCCATGGTTTTATCAAACATTCTTCTCAATGCAGCATTGATTTTCGGCAAATTCGGAATGCCCCGAATGGGTATTGCCGGAGCGGCGCTTGCCTCAAGTCTTGCCGAAGGTGTCGGCATGTGTTTTTATATCGGATACACATTCAAATATGTCAACTTAAAGAAATACGGCTTGGATTCCATCAGCTCAATGTTCAATCCGGGAATCCTTAAAAAGGTTTTCTCCGTCTCACTCTGGATGATGTTTCAGCCGTTTCTGTCTGTCGGCATCTGGTTCTTCTTTTTTGTTGCAGTGGAAAGATTGGGAGAGCGTCCGCTTGCAGTCATCAATTTGATCCGCTCGTTATCATCTCTGCCCTTTATCATCGTCCACGCCTTTGCAACTGCCGCAAACTCTCTTGTCAGCAATTTGATCGGAGAAAACAAATCTCAGCATTTCTGGCGTCTTGTCAACAAAATAAACTTCTGTGCTGCAGCGGTGGTCGTGCCGCTTCTGATTTTCTTTGCAATTTTTCCGGAGTTGAGTTTAAAAATTTACACAGATAATCCGGAACTTGCAGCTGCTTCAATCAACGGGATTTATGTGATGTGTCTGGCAAGTTGTATTCAAATCGGAGCATTCATTCTTTTCAATGCGTTGTCCGGCACGGGAGCAGTCAAAATGACAGTTTTTATTGAATTTTTCAATTTGTTTCTTTACGTTATCTTTGTCTGGATTGTCATTATCAAAATGCGCCCCTCTCCCGCTGTCGCCTGGAGTTCAGAGATACTCTATCAATCGACAACACTTCTTTCCTGCCTTGCGTATCTGCTTTCAGGAAAATGGAAAAACAAAAAACTGTAAGTTGATTTACAGGAGTGCGTCCCGACTTATCTGCTGACGTCTGTTGCGGTCCGTTTTCAACAGGCAAATTCTTTTCTCAAACGTTCAAACGCAGGCTCCAGCAGTTGGCGCGGCATACCTATCGACAGACGGAAGTGGTGCTGAAGACCCTCGTATCCTGCAATATGCCAGGTGTCGTAATAGTGTCCGGGATCAGCGCAAATGCCGGATTTGGCAAGTTTTTCAGCCAGCTGTGCCGTATTGAGATTGTACGCACGGCAATCCACCCACAACAGAAAACTTGCTTCAGGACGGCACACTTTCAACGGCAGATCACGCAGATAATCCATTGCAAGATCAATATTTTTTTCAAGATAAGAAATCATCTCATCAAGATACCGTTCTCCGGATTGGTAAGCTGCCGTCTGGGCAACAAGCGAAAACAGCGGAGGACGTCCGCACTCATGTCCGTATTCATAAAGCAGAGAACGGATTTTGTCTTTAAGTTCCGGGTCCGCAATGACCGCAGAACCGATATGACAGCCGCCCAGATTGAAGGTCTTTGAAGCAGAAAAAACAGTGATGACTCTTTTTTCCATTCCCGGCAAAGTGGCAAGCGGAATGTGTTTTTTTCCGGAAAAAATCAAATCACGGTGAATCTCATCAGAAATAACCATGCAGTCATATTTTTTGACAAGCTCTGCCAGTTTTGACAACTCTTCAAGAGTCCACACCCTGCCCGTCGGATTGTGCGGAGAACACATCATTAAAACTTTTGCTCCTGAAGCAAAATGTTTTTCAATATCTTCAAAATCAAAGGTGTAATTGCCGCTGTCACCAAGGCGCATCCAACTTTCACAAGCGACACGCCCCTGCATGGAGGCACTGCGGATGGAGGGCGTATGCAGCGGTAGAAGAACAACAACTTTATCTCCCGGTTCGGTCAGCGCATACATGGAGCAGCGCATGGTGTTCAATACGCCCGGAGTCGCCAGAAAATGCTCACGGGGAATGGTCATGCCGTGCCGTTTGCGGACAAAGTCAATCACCGCCTGATAGTCGCTGTCAACCATCATTGTATAACCGAAGTTGCCGTGTGCAGCCCGCTGCTGCAATGCTTCAATAACTTCGGGCGGTGCCATAAATTCCATATCGGCAATGCTCATGGGAAGAATATTTTCAGGTACGCCCAGATACTTGCAGGCACCGATATTTCTCCGGTTTACGATTTTATCAAAGTTGTACATAATGTTTTTCCTTTATCGACGTTTTCCACCCCGGAACGGTGCGGCTTTGCGGGCACGGTATCCCTTTGTATGCATGACGACACGCGGACGGCGGCGAACAGAACGTCCGACACGCGCCGGTGCCTTGTATCTGCCCGGCTTTTTAACCGCTGAATGCTGTACGGCATGAGGTCTTTTTTTACGGATAACAACAGGGCGCAACGGCGGTCCGTTCCGTCTGCTGTGACGGCGTATACCGGGCAAATAATGCACCCTGTGACGAATACGATGACCGCGGGGACGGACATGCACCGGACGTCCGACAACAACCGTTCTTTTTCCGGCAGCATAGCGGGTCTGGATAACGTTGTCTATTACAACGACTTTTTGCGGAATATCTTCTTTTACGCTCAGAACCGGAGCGGGCGGGGCGGGCGGAATACTCTTACCATCAACATATTCGTCGTACTCAAACACCATATATTGAATGGAACGTCCGGCTTTCTGGATTTTTAATTCCCATTGGACATATTCCTGCCAGAGAGCCTCCCGTTCTTCCGGAGTACGTTGTCTTTTACCCATGATGGAACGGGCCACCCCCTCGGTCATAAGATCAAGTCCGTATCCCATGCGGACCGCAAGCGGAAGAGCGGCAAGAAAAGCCTTGCACATGACTCCTGCCCCCGCCCGCGCAATATTGGAAACAACATCTTTTTCGTTGCCGCGCGGCGAGACTGCGCTTTTCAAGGTATCCCCCAATGAACTTCGGCTACTGCGGTCTTCCGGCGGCGCAATCACGATGGCATCATCATTTTGAGATAAAATCCCGGAACTGTTTTCTTCATCAAGTTCAACAACAGTAACATCGCCTTCATCAAACACTTTTCCACGTTCAAATGCCCGTTTGACACGGTCGCGCATCTGCGGAGAGACCTGCAGTTCAATAACATCATCGTCTGATTTGTCTGCTTCAACTGTTTCTTTTCCCGAAACGGATACACTCAAAACTGCAACAGACAAACACAACAGGAATTTTAAATACGGATTCAACATTTTTTCTTTCTGTTTTTGCCGGAAAATATAAAATATGCGTTTGTAATATACAGCCCTCTTGGCAAGTTGTCAACTTTTTCAACTGTAATCAGAACGATTTCCTTGATTTCCACAGAAAACCGGGGTATATTTTAACAAATAAAAACAGGGAGTTTTCATAAGATGAAAGTTGTTCAATGCTGGGATGACGGTGTCTGTACCGATTTGCGTTTGATTGAAATGCTTTATAAATACAATGCAAAAGCCACTTTCAACCTCTGTCCGGGGTTGATGACCGATGAACGCATCCCCTCTCACTGGGCAGAACAGGGATACAACGGCTGGAGCCATAAGGGATTTTTCGGCGGACACATCGGTTTGAAAGAACTTTACTCTGTCTACAAGGATTTTCAAGTTGCCTCACACTGCTGGAAACATGAGTGCGCCGGAAGAGTCCCCGACGCCGACTTCATAAAGGGTGCTGTTGATGCCCGAAAATACCTTGAAGATGTTTTCGGCAGAGCGTGTCCCGGTTTCGCCTGGCCCTGCTCCTGCAATACGCCTGAAACCTGTGATCTGCTCCGTGAAAACGGTTTTGCCTACGCCCGTCTGGTCGGTGAAACAGATGATATCACCCAATACAGTGATCCCATGCTGCTGACGCCCAACTGCCACTTTCAGGCGCGGGATTTCTACGAGCGTTACGAAAAAGCAAAATCCACCGGTGTATTCTATTTTTGGGGCCACACCTACGAGATGATGGACAGCGACGGAATGTGGAATCAGCTTGAACAGAAAATCGCCTATATCACGAATGATCCGGAGTCCGAATGGGCTGACGTGATTGATATTTTTTCCTGAAAGAGTTTAAGATATGACTGAACAACTTTTATACCGTATCTGGATGATTCCCGGCGGAATTTTTCTGCTGATATCAGGAATATTTTTTCTGATGCTCAAGCAAGAAAATCTCAAACGTTTTGAATCACTGCCCCGTAACCGTTACTTCGGACTTTTTGCCGGCTGGTTCGGTTTGATCTGGTGTATTCCCCATGCGCAGGCGGTTGCACCGCAATTCCTGATTCCCTTTATGTGGCCGATTGCCCTGATTGCTCCCATTGCAGCATTTTTCTGTCTGGACTACATGACTGCGCGTGCTTTCGGCGGACTGCTTATCATTATTTCTTATGAAGCATTGCACCAGTCATTTGCCCTTGCCCTG
>JAZQYS010000424.1:0-2102 GCA_045633645.1 Victivallaceae bacterium
TTGAAGAAGATCCGCGCGAACACCGCGACCGCAACAACGGCAAAAACAACCGCAATAACAATAACAACCGCCGGAATAAATTCGGACGTCACCGTGACCGGGACAATTACCGCGATCAGAATAATCCGCACAATTTCTCCCGCAAAATAGATCAGGAAGAAGCAGAATATCAGCAGCTTTGCCAGGAGGGTTCCGCCCCCAGTCTCAATATTTCAGAATTGCAGGAAAAATCCATGCAGGAACTGACTGCAATGGGAGAGGATCTGGGCATTGAAGGTATCGGCGCCCTGGAAAAATCCACTCTGATTTTTGAAATTCTGCGCGCCAACGCCGAAAAAAGCGGTCTCATGTACGGCAGCGGATACCTTGAAGTTCTTCCCGACGGCTTCGGATTTTTAAGAAGTCCCTCTTACAGCTATCTGCCCTGCCCTGAGGATATTTATTTAAGTCCCTCACAGCTCAAACGTTTCTCTCTTAAAACCGGAGACTTTGTTGCCGGACTTATCCGCACTCCCAGAGAAAAAGAACGTTTCTTTGCCATGCTCAAAGTTGAAAGTATCAACCACGATGCTCCCGAAAAGAAACGCAATATAATCCCCTTCAACAGTCTGGAACCCTATTTTCCCACTTCGCGGCTCCGTCTGGAAAAGGATGCAAAAGAACACTCCACCCGCGTGGTTGATCTGGTAACGCCCATCGGCAAAGGTCAGCGCGGTCTGATTGTTGCGCCGCCCAGAACCGGAAAAACGGTTCTGCTCCAGAAAATTGCCCAGAGCATCCGCGCCAACAATCCTGAAGTGACTCTTATTATTCTGCTCATTGACGAGCGTCCCGAAGAAGTGACCGATATGAAGCGTGTCATTGATTGTGAAGTTGTCAGCTCCACCTTTGACGAGCCGCCGGAACGTCACGCTCAGGTTGCTGAAATGGTCGTTGAAAAAGCCAAACGTATGGTGGAATACGGCAAAGATGTGGTCATTCTGCTGGACAGTATCACCCGCCTTGCCCGTGCCTACAACACGCTGCAGCCCCACAGCGGCAAAATCCTCACCGGCGGTGTGGATGCAACGGCTCTGCACAAGCCCAAACGCTTTTTCGGAGCCGCCCGCAACATTGAAGGACACGGCAGTCTGACCATCATCGCAACGGCGCTGATTGACACCGGCAGCAGAATGGACGACGTCATCTTTGAAGAATTCAAAGGTACCGGCAACATGGAACTGCACCTTGACCGCAACGTATCTGACCGCCGTATCTATCCTGCCATCAACGTTGAAAAATCCGGAACCCGCAAAGAAGAACTTCTGCTGCATCCGGATGAACTCAATTGTGTCTGGCTGCTGCGCAAAGCCTTCAACGGCGTTCCTGCAGCGGAGGCGATGGAACTGGTGCTGAGCAAGTTAAAAACTACCAAAACCAATGCGGAATTCCTGCTGTCTCTTCCGCGTGAACAGCAGTAAAAAAAACGACAAAAGGATTTTCTGAACATGGCACAGACTCAAAACAGCACGCCTGTCATATCTTTCGGATTTTATCTTTTCTGTCTGTTGATCGGAGTGATTCTTCTGGGGGCGTCATTTCTGCTCCTTCCGGTTTTTAAAGATTTGAAAAATCAGGAAAAAAAACTCGCGGAGTTAAAGGCAGAAGTAACCGCTTTGAAAAATGACAGAAATGAGATTCTTGAAAAAATAGCCAATTTGGAAAAATCTCCGGATGCTGTGGAAAAAGTTGCGCGCGAAAAATTCAAACTGGTCCGTCCCGGTGACACGATTTACGAATACACCGTTCCAGAAAAGGAAAAATCCGCACGCAAATAAACCTTTCCGCACTTAAAATCCAATAACTGAAAACGGGCAGAAGTTGTAAAAAACTTCTGCCCGCTTTTTGTTCCGGTCAGGAACGGAAACCTTTTTAAAGATGACTTATTGCATTTCTGCCACGATCATCGCATAACCGTAAGACTCAGGAACAGTAAAGTTCACCCGGTCTCCGGAAATTGTGTACGGAATATCTTTCTTCTCAGGAGCAAGATAAAGTCTGCTGAGTTTTTTTCCATCAAGACGCAGACTTACACCCACGCCCGCCAACGGCAGAACATCTTC
>JAZQYS010000425.1:0-1636 GCA_045633645.1 Victivallaceae bacterium
GCAGAGGTGATGGTTTCGTAAATTTTTTCGGCGAGGGAAAGGCCGAGACCGGGGACTTTTTCTGCGATTTCTTCGGGGGTGGATTTTCTCAAAGCAGCGATTGAGCCGAATTTTCTCAACAGTTCAATTTTGCGTTTGTTGCCGACGCCGGGGATATCATCCAGCAGGGAGCGTTCAATTTGTCTGTGGCGCAGTTCCCGGTGAAACGTGATGGCAAAGCGGTGTGCTTCATCGCGCAGGGATTGGAGCATTTTCAATGCCGGGTCATGGCGGCTTAAAATTACAGGCTCAGACTGTCCGGGCAGATAAATTTCTTCATTTTTTTCTGCCAGTCCCAGAATGGGCAGGGGGGGCGCGCCGATTTCAATAAGTCCGGCAATCGCAGAAGAAAGCTGTCCTTTGCCGCCGTCAACCATTACCAGATCGGGAAAAGGCGTTTCATTTTCCATCAAGCGGGTAAAGTGGCGCATGATGACCTCTTTCATCATGGCAAAGTCGTTGCTTTGATCGACGGTTTTGATTCTGAAACGGCGGTAACTGGAACGGTCAGGCTTGCCGTCGCGCATGACGACTAAACTTGCAACGGCAAGTTTGCCGAGAATGTTGGATATATCAAATCCGATGACATGGCGCGGCAGATTCTGCAGTCCCAGCTTATCGGCAAGATCTTTGACTGCCAGCATGCCCGGATCGGAATCCGGCAGTTCCGGATTTTCAAATTTACGGTTTTTTCTTCCGAAAACCGCCTCTAAATTGGCGGCGATATCCCGGTAACGTGCGGCTTTTTCAAAGTTCATGGAAGAAGCGGCAGTTTTCATTTTTTCTTCAAGTTCAGCTTTCAAGCCGGCAATATCGCCTTTGAGAACTGCCAGTGCCGCATCAAGACGCTGACGGTATTCCTCAACTGTCACTTTGCCGATACAGGGCGCACAGCAGTCATTGATAATGCGTTTGAGGCAATGTTTGCGGGTTTCTTCATTGGGTTCAGAGTCCCGGCAGGCGCGCAGTCCAAAGTGGGCAAGAAGAAAATCCAGAGTCATTTTCAATGCGCTGCCCTTGGGAAAGGGACCGAAATACTGAAAGTTTCCCGGTTTTTCTATGCGGGCAAGCGTGAGTGTCGGGAACTTTTCATTCCAGTCTATTTTCAGCAGCAGATAGCGTTTGTCATCGCGCATGAGAATATTGTAATGCGGCGCATAAGCTTTAATCAGACGGGACTCCAGAATCAGTGCCTCATCTTCACTTCGGACAACTTCATAACTCCAGGTGTGTATGGAGTTGATCAGTGAACGCAGTTTGGGTTCGGCTGTTTTCAAACGCGACGGCTGAAAATAACTGGACATACGTTTTCTCAGATTCCGCGCCTTGCCCACATAAATCACCACGCCGAAGCGGTCGCGGTAGACGTAAACACCCGGTTTCGCCGGAATATCCACCGGATGAAATTCTGTCTTTAACGGCATTGCGCTTTTCCTTTCTGTTGCTTCATAAAGCAAATATAGCATATTTTGTCCGAACATTCCAGTACCGAAAAAAGAAATCTCTCTTGATTTAGCATTAAAAGGGGGGTATATTAGACAAAATATATATTAAAATAAAGAAAGGTGACTCTTGTCATGCCCATTACAGAGATACT
>JAZQYS010000426.1:0-5379 GCA_045633645.1 Victivallaceae bacterium
TGCCTAATTTTTTTATTTTTTTGCCTTGGTGAATTTGGGGGAATGATTCAGAAGTGTGAAAACAAGAAAAAAGCGGCAGGAGGATTCCTGCCGCCGGGGGAGGGGGTCAAAGCATTTCTTTTATGAAGTATTCGGCAATCCTGCAATCAGTTCCCAGTTCCGGATGGAACGTCATCGCAAGCTGATTTCCCTGCCGGACTGCCGTAATTCTGCCATCGTGTTCAGAAAGAACTTCCACGCCGGGAACGCAGAATTCAATTTGCGGCGCTCTGATAAAGCTCATCGGCACATCTTTGATTCCGGCAAAGGTTCCCGCGGTATGGAAACTGCTCAACTGCCTGCCGTAAGCATTGCGGCGGACGGATATGCCCAGCGTACCCAGATGTACTGTTTGATCATCAAGAATCTGACGGGCAAGCAGAATCGTTCCGGCACAGGTTGCCATGACCGGCAAGCCATCCTGAATTCTTGAACGGATTTCATCAAACATATCCAGCTCGCGGAGAAGTTTTCCCTGAACGGTACTTTCTCCTCCGGGCAGAATCAGTGCATCAAAATCCTGCTTCAGGTCGCTCTTTTGCCGCAACTGGCAGGTCGGAATATTCAAACGGTGAAAAATCGCTTCATGTTCCGCAAAGTCTCCCTGCAGGGCAAGAACAGCAATTTTCATCAGATACCCCGTTCTTCCATGATGATTTTGATTTCAGCCGGATTGATTCCAACCATCGCTTCGCCGAGACCGCAGGAAAGTTCTGCAAGCATTCCGTAGTCCTGATAATTGGTAACTGCTTTGACGATAGCGGCGGCGCGTTTTGCCGGATCGCCGGATTTGAAGATACCGGAGCCGACAAAGACACCTTCAGCGCCGAGCAGCATCATCAGTGCCGCATCCGCCGGAGTTGCCACACCGCCGGCGGCAAAGTTGACCACGGGAAGTTTGCCGTTTTTGTGGACGTACATCAGAAGATCAAAGGGAACCTGCAGCTGTTTGGCTGCTTCGTAAAGTTCATCTTCTGCCATATTTGCCACACGGCGCATTTCCTGATTCATTTTACGCATGTGGCGGACTGCCTGAACAACATCTCCTGTTCCGGGTTCGCCTTTGGTACGGATCATTGCCGCACCTTCATTGATACGGCGCAGTGCTTCGCCCAGGTCTCTGGCACCGCAGACGAAAGGAACTTTGAACGCACGTTTATCCACGTGATAAATATCGTCAGCCGGACTTAAAACTTCACTTTCATCAATGTAGTCGATTTCAATAGCTTCCAGAATCCGGGCTTCGGCAATGTGACCGATACGGCATTTGGCCATAACGGGAATGGAAACGGCCTCCTGGATTCCTCTGATCATTCCCGGATCGCTCATGCGCGAAACGCCGCCCGCCGCACGGATATCGGCAGGGATACGTTCCAGAGCCATAACCGCGCAGGCTCCGGCGTCTTCGGCAATTTTTGCCTGTTCCGGCGTGGTGACATCCATAATTACGCCGCCTTTGAGCATCTGGGCGAGATTGCAATTTAATTCATACTGTTCATTATTCATGATTTTTTCTCCTGATTTTATGGTGTAAATGACTTGAATTCAATATAACACCGGTGTATATTCAATACAAATTATAAAATTGTATGGATTACAATAAAATGCCGACAAATTCATTTGATCATTTTTATTTAAGCTGGATTCCGGATAAAAGTAAGCTGAAACGCCCTTTTTATCTGACGCTTGCCAATGCCCTTGAAGCAGATATCGTGTCCGGAAAATTGGTTCCCGGAACAAAACTGCCGCCGCAGCGCGAGTTGGCAGATTATCTGGACTTGAACTTTACGACTGTCACACAGGCATACAATCTCTGCCGGGAACGGCAGCTGATTTACGGCGTGACCGGAAAGGGAACGTTTGTTTCTCCGCTGCCGGGCAAAAATATCATCCGCCCGTCCGGAAATCAAAGCGGTATCATTGAACTCGGTCTTCTGAAAGGTTTTGATCAAATCAAAGCTCCGATTATCGAGGCAAGTAAAAATGTTCTTCAAAAAGGATATATTGAAGAGCTCTACTCCTACACCGAAGCCGCCGGACATCTTCATCAACGGGTTGCCGGTGCGCACTGGATGAAACAGATGGATGTCCATACGGACAGTGAACATGTTGCAATTTTTTCCGGCGCGCAGAATATTATCAGTGCCGCACTGCTCTCGCTTTTTAAAATCGGTGATAAAATCGCTGTTGATGAATACACATATTCCAACCTTATCGGCATGGCACGTTTGTCCCATATCCGTCTGATACCTGTGCGGGGAGATTCAGATGGAATGGATGCCGGAGAATTGGAGAAGTTATGCCGAAAAGAGGATATCAACGGTATTTTTCTGATGCCTAACTGTGCCAATCCCACGACTTGTACGATTCCGGAAAATCGCAAGGATGAACTTGCTGAAGTCATCGCCCGTCATAATCTGATTCTGCTTGAAGATGACAATACCGGAATTCCGCTGCATTCGGGAAAGAAATATCACTCCATGTTTTCCAGATTGCCGGAACAGACGATTTATATTTGCAACTCCACAATGGCTTTGTGTAACGGGTTGCGGGTCGCGTTTGCCGCTTTCCCTGAAATATTCAGAGTTCCGCTGCTGAATGCTTTGTTTCATTTGAATATCAAAACATCATCACTTGATGCAGAAATTATGACGGAACTTATTCTTGATGGAAAAGCGGCAAAACTTCTGGAGTTGAAGGCCGGATTGGCAAGAGAACGGAATCAGATTTTTGACCGTTATTTTCCGGGAGCTGTTCCCCCGGGTTCTCCTGCCGCATTTTTCCGCTGGCTGCCTGTCCCGGGATTGACGATGGATGAAATGGAAATGGAACGTCTTTTGCGTGAAGAGAATGTCAGTGTATATTGTTCGTACCGTTTTACCGTGAACCGCAATCCGCACAGTTTTATGCGGATTGCGATTTCATCTCCGGAGACAACGGCTGAACTGGAAAAAGGCTGCAGTATAATCCGGAACTTTATACAGAAATACTGTGTGACGAATGTCTGATTTTTTGTCTGATTACCGTTGCTTTTATTGAAAAAATTTAATAAAATCTTCTCTCGCAGGCTTGACAATCAGATGTTTTTATTGTAATTTCACTTATGTATATTTTTCTTCTGTACAATAAAAAAAGGAATCCTCCATGTTGAAAAAAAGTGTAATCGTATTTTTGCTGTGTTTTGTGTCAATAGTGTGTTTTGCCGAGGTGTTTGTATCCGGAAAAAATACGCAGGCGTGTAAGGTCACTTTACAGCAGGATGCGGCGTGTTCTGTCAAAGTAAAAGGGATGAAAGAACAAATCGGTTATGTTGAATATAATAAAAAGCTCCGTAAATACGTTTCTGTTGCTTATTTTCCTTCCGGCGTTCCGTATGCATTCCGGCGGACTGTTCGTGAATTTTTGACTGAAGTTACCGGAAAATCCGCACTGCCCGGCAAATATTTTATTGATATGTCCAATGGTGTCTGCGGATATTATGAATTATCGGATACCGCTGTGTGGCAGCCCCGGGATATTTACAAACTGTGGCCTGAAATTTTCAGAATTGTCAGTATAAATGCGAGAGTGTCAACGGTTCTCAAAACAGTGGAAATGTTTCCGCTTTCGGAACGGACACAGGGAGATTTGACAAAGATGAAAGCATTTAAAGTCAGAGATTTTAATCCCGGGGAATTTGATTACGATATGTTTTCAGTAGAGCAGGAACTCATGCCTTCTGCACCGGAAAAAGTTCCTTCATTTACGATAGACAAGAAGAAAATCAAGGCTGATTTTGAGAAGCTGCTTGCTGATAAAAAATTTCTGTATCACGTTGAATTGAAAAATGCTGCGGTAAAACGGGATATGGAAACTGTTTGCCGGATTGCCGCCCGCAAGGATGTTGCTGAAAAGGAGGGAAATGTCTGCCGTTTGTATGCTGCGGTAAATGGACATGCAAAAATAAACTTTAAATTGGCAAAAGATTATTTTATGATATGGAGACCTGAAAAGATGATGCCGTTTTTGCGTAACGCGGTTGAATTAAAATTGCCTGAAGCAGAACATTTTTGGGGGCAATACCTCTATCGTTTTGATTTGGGTACTCCGGAGGAGATATTTCATCTCTGGAAAAGAGCATATAAAGGCGGTTATATTGATGCAGAAGCATCTCTTGCCCGTTGTTACTGGTTTGGATTCGGAACAAAACGGAATCAGAAAAAAGCCTTTGTCATGGCAAAAAAATATTTAAGCAAAATAAAAAAGTTGAGTGAAGATGATTGTTTTCACTCAATTGCCAAAACTGTTGCCGGTCTGGGGTATTTGAAATTTGATAAAAACAAGGCAAAAGGACTGAAACTGATAAATGATCCTGTCACTGAACAGGGAGTCATGGTTGCAAACAGTGTCTATTGGTATGGACTTTACGGCGTTCCCCAAAGTTACGGAGAGCATTGTCTTGGTGGAGGTTTGCAACCTCACTGGGCTCATCTTGATGTTCTGTTTGAAGGATATCGCAGCAATCGGGATAAAAAAATGCTCCGGATATTGGAGTATCAATAAATTTTCAAGATGATGTCTTTGGGTGTACAAAAACGAATTTGTAAAAACTGCGTAATGAGTTTGGTCTTATAGTCAATAATTTCAGAAATATAAGAGTAAAAAAGCTCCGATAGGGGAGGGGGATGTATGGGTAACTTTTTTAAAAATTATTTTCAGGATGTTAAAATCCGTTGGAAATTAATATCGGATTCTTCTGTTGAAAAAGAACGCCGGATATTTGCCGCGTTGGAATTATTTTGTTTTCCGGTGAGTCTTCTGACTCTTTTTCTTCTGCTGCCTTTGCGTATTGTGGGGACTCAAACCGGGAGTTTTGTACTTGTATCACCCTGGAATCATGTTTTTGATATTCTGCTGTCTGCTGCAATCGGATATATTACGAATTATATAGCAATTGAAATGCTGTTCAAACCGTATGAAAAAAGCGGAAAGCATTTGTTCAGTATTCTTTCATTAGGGTATTGGAAGCAGGGACTTGTTCCTAAAAACAAGAGTAAAATCGGGGTGGAACTGGGGAAACAGGTTGAGTCAAAACTCCTGAATCCTGAACAGTTGGCGAACGATCTCTGCGATATGGTTATGAAATTGCTGCGGGACAAAAATATTATTGTGAAAATCAAGGTTACAGTTCAGACACTTTTGAAAAATCACGAAAATAAAATCATGGAATTTCTCGTTCCCCGTATCGAAGCGTCTTTGTGTGAAACGGTTTCCAGGTTCCTGACCAAAGACAAACTGATTGAAATCTGGGATAAAACGTTTGTTCCTCAATTGAAAAATGAGGATAACAGAAAACTTGCT
>JAZQYS010000427.1:0-11980 GCA_045633645.1 Victivallaceae bacterium
ACTTTTGCCTGATGTTTTTTACATCGCAGAATAATTGAACGGCACATCCTGCGTAAGACAGCAGAGTCGGCTGCAAAAGCGGCAGAAACAGTAACGGAAGATAAATTTTTCCGTCAAAATAATGATTTACTGCTGCCCAAACGCCTTGCTTCGCCATGACTCCCATGGTGCCGCGTCCGGCTGAAGTGATACCGAGAATCTCAAATCCTGTCGGCACATCCGGCAAAAGGATTTTCCATTGAAACTGCTGTTTCAGCCAGATGAAAGGATGAGCCAGAATCAGACGGGTGTATTCCTTCTTCCGGTAGTCCACTTGACTTTTTTCAGTCGGAAAACGCTTTTTGTCAGAAAAGAGGCGATCCAGATTTTTCAGCATGACAGCTTTTTCGCTTTCAAAATCCGTGCCGTTGACTTCTGCCAGCAGCATTGCGCCGTTTTGATGGAGCATTGCGCCGGTATTGACATCAATACAGAACCCAGCGTCCCGCATGGCATTGCGCGCCATCCAGGGCGAAATCACGCCCCAGAAAATCAGCAGAAACAACAAACTGTTCAAAAGCTTCTTTTTCCAACTTATTCCTGAAACAAAGAAAATCAGCGTGATTCCCGGCAGGAACCAGAGAAGATTGATCGGCCGGATCAACGTACCCAATGCCGCAATCAGGGCGGTCAAAAGGATGAAACGGCTTTTTTTCTGCTTGAGGAAAAGGACAAAAAGCCAGAGCTGCAAAGCAATCAAAATACCGAAAAATGTATCCGTCAGCAGCATGGGGGCGTTGACGATGGCGGTCAGATTGAAGGAATAAAGCGTTTCCGCCAGAAGTCCGGTTTTATAATCGGCATATTCCTTTGCCGCAGCGTAAACCACTAAAGACGCAAGTCCTCCTGCAATGGCAAAAAAAACGGAGACAAACAGCGGAGAATCAACCGCTTTGAGCAGAATTGCCGCCGTCGCAGAAAAACCGGGCGCACGGATTGAACCCGGATAACCGCTTCCGTTGACAAGAGAATAAGCAGCCCGCATGTAAAATTCTGAATCCGGACGCAGATAACGTTCATGGCTTTGCGCAAATATTCCCGGGAGGACAAAACACAAACGAAGAAAAATTCCCGCCGCCGCAATGATTATAACAGGATACAGCGGGTGTTTTTTGAAAAAGCTGATCAAAATAATTCCCCCTGCACAAGTTCTTCTGCTCCGTCTGATTGAACAGCCTGAGTCTCTGAAGTTCCGGGACGTTCAATCATATCGATAAAATCATCCAGACTGATGGTTTTTATACCGTACTTTGCTGCTTTATCCAGTTTTCCGCCGGACGCCGCCGGGTCTGCGGCAACCAGCAGACTCAACTCTTTTGATACGTCACCAACCGGCTGATATCCGGCACCTTGCGCCATTTTTTCATAAAAGGAGCGTTTCTCCGGCATTTTTCCCGTAAAGCAGACGGTCGGGAGCGTTTGAGTTGTTTTTCCCGTTGACGAAATAAGGTTTACTGCACTTAAAAGTTCATCAAGATAAACGGTCTGCAAAGTCAATTCTCCGCTGATGGCGGCGGCTCTTTCAGGACCGATTCCCTGAAGATTTGAAAGTTCTTCAACGGTCATTTTTCTGAGTTCGTCAAGAGAATGCTCTTTAAGCAGCTGCCGTGCAATATTGATTCCGATTCCGGGAATATTCATGGAGGCAAGCAGCTGATAATCATTCACATTCTTTGCCCGCTGCAATTCTTTGAGAAGATTTGAAGCGGATTTTGAGGCAAATCCCTCTATTTTCAGCAAATCTGTTGCAGACAGATCAAACAGATCACGGACGTGTCTGACAAGACCTTTTTCAAAGAGTTTTGCAAGTGTTGCGCCGCCGAGATTGTCGATTCCGAAACATTTGACCGCCGCCGTCAGACGCTGCAGGAGCGTTCCCGGACATTCGGGGTTTGAACAGCAGAGTTCCGGTCCCTTTCTCAGCAGAACTGTACCGCATTGCGGACAATGGGTTATCATGGGGTCCCTGCGGAAAAGACCCGGTTCGGAGGCAATGATATGAGGAATGACGTCTCCGGCACGTTCCACAGTGATTTCATCGCCGATCATCACGCCGAGAGACAGGACATTTTCAGCATTGTGCAAGGTCGCCCTGGTGATGGTGGTTCCTGAAATTTCAATCGGTGAAAAAATTGCGACAGGAGTCAGACAGTTTTTTCCCGAACTCCATTCCACATCCAGAAGAACTGTTTTCTTTTGGATATTTGTGAATTTATAGGCGATTTCGCCGCGGGGATGGTGGACCGTGCTGCCCAATGAGGCTCTGAATTTTTCATCGGCAAACTTTAAGACGATACCATCCTGCGGGTAGGGCAGGGCGGCAAGTTGTTCTTTGATGCTTTCCCAATTTGATTCCAACTGAGACAGAGGCAGTTCCAGACGGTAAAGCGTATAATCTGCCAGAGTGATTTTTGCGTGCTGGGCAAGCATGTGCGTAATATCTTTCAACCCCATGATACCGGCAACCGCGTTACGGCAGTTCTTGTAGTTGCCGCCGTCTTTTTTGCGGATATTGGTATACAGCGTTTTGAAATCATCTTCTCTTATGAGCAGTTCTCCGCGTGCCGGACGGTCAAGGGGACCGGTATAGCCGGGGGATTCCAATTCAATCAGGGGGAGTTTGTCAGAAATGTCTTCTCCGAATTCTCCATCGCCTCTTGTGGCAAGGATTTTTCCGTCAAAACTTGCGGAAATTCCGTCGTACTTGGGTTCTATAAAAAGGCGTTCCTCTTTTGAACGGGCGAATTTGTTTGCCCATTCAAGCAATTCCGCAAGAGAATACGCTTTGTCAAGAGAGAGCATGGGTGCGGCGTGTCTGACTTTTCCTGTTCCGGAAACCGACGGCGCATGAACTTTTAACAAAAGAGGGTTGTCCGGATCAATCTTCTGCAATGCACGGACGATTTCATCGTACTGCGTATCAGAGATTTCCGGAGCATTCAACTCCCAGTACAGGCGGTTATGGTGTTCAAGCAGTTGAACCAGCTCATCCCGCCCCATCATTTCAAAATCAATATTTTCTGTTTTCATAATGAGAATAAATATAATGCTTGAGTTTGCATTTTTCAAGTTGCTGTATTATATTAATTAAACATTGTGTCAATAAAGTGTCAATAAAGACAACTAGGAGTACTGAACAATTATGTCAAAAAGTTTTAATGTTGCAGTCGCCGGCGCAACCGGTGCTGTCGGTGTGGAAATGGTCAAGACTCTGGAAAAGAGAAATTTTCCGGTCAAGAATCTGCGTCTTCTTGCTTCTGCAAGATCTGCCGGAAAGACCATGAAGTTCCGTGGTGAAGATATTGTTATTGAAGAGCTTACTGAAAACTCCTTCAAGGGTATTGACGTTGCTCTGTTCAGTGCCGGCGGAGATATTTCCCGGCAGTTCCGCAAGAGCGTTGTTGATTCCGGAGCTGTCATGGTTGACAACTCCAGTGCATTCCGTCTTGAAGCAGATGTGCCGTTGGTTGTTCCCGAAGTCAACCCCGAAGATATCGCCAAACACAACGGCGTTATTGCCAACCCCAACTGCTCCACGATCATCATGCTGGTCGCTGTTGCTCCGCTGCACAGAGCAAAAAAGCTCCGCCGTCTTGTCGCCTCCACCTATCAGGCAACCAGCGGTGCCGGAGCCAAAGGTATGGAAGAACTGATTGTCCAGACCGGACAGCTGCTTGCCAATCAGCCCATCGAACCCAAGGCTTTTGCTCACCGTATCGGATTCAACCTGATTCCGCACATTGATTCCTTCTGCGATAACGGTTATACCAAAGAAGAACTCAAGATGCTCAATGAAACCCGCAAGATGCTGCATGATGACTCCATCCGTGTCTCCTGCACCTGCGTCCGTGTGCCGGTTCTCCGCGCCCATTCTGAAGCACTCAATCTTGAGTTTGAAGATGAAATCACTCCCGAAGAAGCCCGTGCCATTCTGGCCGCCGCTCCCGGCGTGACCGTTGTTGATGATCCGGCGAACAAGGTTTATCCCATGCCGATTGATGCAACAGAAATGTATGATGTCCTGGTTGGACGTATCCGTCAGGATATTTCCCGCGATGACCGCAGAGGTCTGGATATCTTCGTTTCCGGAGATCAGGTCCTCAAAGGTGCTGCACTCAACGCTGTTCAGATCGCAGAACTTCTCTGATTTGACAAAACTTGTTTGTTTCAGGAGCAGATGATGAGCAGAAAAATGAATACGTTCAACAAATACACGTTGATCGGCATTGTCTGCTCCGGATTGTTGCTTTCCGGTTGTTCTTCAGCCGGAAAGAGCAATTATGAAACTGTTGCCGGATACCTTGAACCCGGCGGCAGTTATTACCGTATTTCTCAAAATGCGGAAACTTTACAGATTTTCAAAAAATCACTCAGTTGCTTTGAGAATTCTCTGGTTGACGGAGAAAATTTTGCCGTCAACGAAAGAAGAATGATTGCAAGCGCGCTGTATGAATTGATTTTCAGCTGTTCCGGAATTGCTGAATGTCAATGGAGCGGCGCAAGTTCCGTCCGCTTGTCTGATAAGCTTGATGTGTTGTACCGGAACCGCCGTTTCTACCTGCTGCCTGACACCCCGAAGGGAATATTATGGCAGCTGCCCGGAAAAAAGAATTATGCTGTGTTGGGAGAGTTGTCTGAGCTTCCTGCTGATACCGTGTTTGCCGGGGACTTCTTTTTGGATTTGAATGCTTTGGGAAAATTTCTTGCCGACAGTAAAATCAACCCTGTGGAATTTGAAAATTTCTGTCGCGGATTTTTCAATTCCGATTTCAAGAGTGTTGCAGATAATTTGTCCGGAGAATGGGGGATCGTTGTTTTCCCGTCTGCCGGAAAAGACTATATGGATTTTGTCGTCACCTGTCCGGATAAAAATAAAATCCTTTTCAACGCCATTGCCCGTTTTGTCAAAATGTTTCCACGCGGCAGAGTTAAAGGCAATGAAGCTTTTTTACGCAATGAGGATTTCAAGGATGATGTCTCCTGTCTTTTCGGAGATAAACGTCTGACGATTTTTTCAAGCAGCAAGGCAAAAGAAAAGTTTTTCTCTTCAAAAAACGTTCTGTCTTCTCAGCCGGAATTTAAAAGGTTATCAGCCGGGATTCCAGAAAAGGGAGTTGCAGTCTTTTATTATGGCGGAGTAAGACCGGAAACCCGCATGGTTGTTCTGCCTCAGGTGTTCGGCGGCGGGAAAATTGATCCGGCGGAAATAGACCGTCCGGGGTTGGCAGTTATCCGCCGTGAAAAGGACGGAATCTCTATTGTCAGCAACAGCGGCTTTGATGTGCCTGCTTCTGAGATTGCACGTTTTGTATTGAAGCCGTTTATGGAGTTGCTCGCATATCCGGAATTATGGAGCCTTGTTGCTGAAAAAGCTGAAAAGAAGGTTCCGGCTTCTGAGACCGCTTCAAAAGAAACTGCTCTTGCAAAAATCAAACAGTGCCGGGAAAATATGCAGAAGTTTGCTGCGGCACTGAAGAGCTTCGCAGAAAAAAACAAATCCATCCCGGCAGAAATGGATATTGTCGGAATGCGCCGCCTGCTGGATGCCCGTCTGATAAACTTTAAGGATTTGATCTGTCCTGAAACACAGGACAAGGCGGTTGTCTCTGCTGATTTGCTTGACTTTAACAGTTGCAGTTATGTTTATCTTGGAGCCTGGGGAAAAGACCGCCATGCGAAACTTCCCGTTGTGACAGACCGTCCGGGAAATCATTCGGATTCTTTGCATGTGCTTTTCAATGATGGTTCAATTGAGTTTTTTAAACTTGAAAATTGTGTCAACATCAAACGTGTTGCCGGATTTCTTCATACAAAATATAATTATTCAGAAGATGATTTCAGAGAGTTGATCAAAAGAGCATCTGTCTTGGATGCTTGTTTTGAACGCCGTTGATTGATTATTATTTCAAACAGGAAGGTTTGGATTATGGATAAAAAAAATAACAACAGAAGATTCAGTAAAGAGGCTGCCAAAGCGTTGGAAAGTTGCTTGAATGCTTTTTCTCTTACGGAATTCTCCCGGACGACCGGAGTGCGTATGGAACTTTTGCGGCGTTTTATAAACCGCACCGCCAGGGATGCCCGGGCGGAAACCTGGGATAAAATTTATCCCTCTTTGAAACCGTTGCTCATGGGACCGGAACCCCGTAACAATCCGCCCCGGCGGCTCGGCTCACCCTACCGCCGTCATGCGGAACTTGTGGAAATGCTCAGCGATCAGAAAGTGTTGCTGGATATTTTTGATATTTTGAACGAAGAACAGAGAAAAGAAGTCATCAATACGCTTGAATCCGCCTGTCCGGAAAAGAGTGTTCCGACGACTTATAAGAGTCTTTCTGTTGATGAAAACAAACTGATGGGGGCGTTTCTGGCACTTCCTCCTGAAGAACAGCAGAGTCAGCTTCTTGCTCTTGTCCGTTTGGGAACCGAAAAATTAAGAAAACGCCGTCAGGAAATGTTTTGATACTCTGAATGTTTTTTTGTATATTCTGTAAAAAACTTGATTTGTATCCTGAAGTGCAGGGGGATTTGTGAAAAAGAACGATAATGCTTACAGTTTGATATGGCGCGATTTGTTCCGGATCGTTGACAGCATACGGGTTCACAGCAGCGACAACAGAGATAAACAGTTTTTTTCTCTGACCTTTAATCAGCTGCGTATGCTTCACCGTGTGTATACCTATCAAACAGAAAATGACGGACACGGTATTTCTTTAAAGGCATTGGCAGTCCGTCTGGGAATTACGCCGGCAGCGGCCAGTGAAATGGTGGATACTCTTGTGAGAAAAAGTGTTTTGAAACGCAGTGTTGATGCCGCCGACCGCCGGGCTATTGCCATTGTGGTTTCCGAAGAATTGCAAAAGCATTTCAACGCCAGAGAAGATGAATATACCGCATGCTGTGCCGATTTTATGAATGTTCTCTCGGTTGAGGAACAGACTGTTTTTACGCAGATTCTCGGTCGCCTTTCGGAATATGCCAAAGCCAATTTTGATACAGAAAAAGACGGGAGTACTGTCGAATGATAAAGTTTTCAGCAGCAAGACTTGACAAAGAAGCCATTGAATTGTCAGGCAGTGAACCCGCAGAGTTCCTTGATCTTTCTTCAGAAGATCTTTACGAGGTCGTATCTGAAATTGACTATGACCTTCTGGTTAAAAAGGTTTCCGGCGGCGCATTGGTTACCGGCAGCTGCCGGGTGATTGTTGCCTCTGAATGCGGCAGATGCCTTGAACCGGTTGAACTTGAAATCGCCTCTGAAGATATTGAGATGTTTTTTGATTTGGATGAATACGGTGATGAAGTGGATATATCTGAGGATATCCGTTCAGAGCTGCTGCTTGAATTGCCGATGTTCGTTCTTTGCGATGAAGAATGTGCCGGATTGTGTCCTGACTGCGGCAGTAATTTGAATAACTCCACCTGCCGCTGTCATGAGAAACCGCATGGCTCTCTTGCCTGGGGGGAACTGGACAATCTGGATTTGAAATAAAAAATTAAATAAAGTATAAGGAAGTATAAACATGTTTGAAATTGAAATACGCAGAACTTTTGCCGCCGCTCATCAGCTCAAAGGATATGATGGTGATTGCCGTAATCTTCATGGCCATAATTACTCTGTTGTTGTGACTGTTCACGCAAGTGAATTGAACAATGTCGGCATTGCGCTTGACTTCAAAAAATTGAAAAAATGTCTTGATGAAGTAATCGGAGCTTACGATCATCATAATCTTTCTGAATTGCCGGAATTTGCCGATATCAATCCGACAAGTGAAATCCTTGCCCGCAGCATCTATCGCCAGATGAGTGCAAAACTCAATACTGATGAGGTTAAGGTCAACCGGGTCAAAGTCGGAGAATCCGAAAACTCCGATGTTGTTTATTTTGAGAATTGATGTATGCTTCGGGTTATTGAAGTTTTTACAAGTATACAAGGCGAGTCAACGCAGGCGGGAAGAAAGTGTTTTTTCATCCGTTTGGAAAAATGCAATCTTTCCTGCTGCTATTGCGACACCGCTTATGCTGCTTCGGGCGGTTATTCTGCCGGAGTTGATGATTTAGTCGCTGAGGCAAAAAAATCCGGTGTTGATCTTGTGGAAATAACGGGCGGCGAGCCGCTGCTTCAAGAGGAAACGCCTGCGCTCTGCCGGGCTTTGCTTGCTGCCGGATTTGAGGTGATGATAGAGACCAACGGTTCTCTTTCTATCAAGGATATTCCGACGGAGGTTCGTCGTATTGTTGACTGCAAACTGCCTGATTCCGGTATGAGTGAATACATGCTTGCAGAAAATTATGACTTGCTGACACCCCGGGATGAAGTGAAGTTTGTTGTTTCTTCACGGCAGGATTTTGATTACGCCGTTGACGTTTGTCTCCGTTATGACTTGTTCAGCAAAACCCCGAATTTGTTGGTTTCTCCTGTGTGGGGAAAGTATGAGTTTAAAGAATTGGCTCAATGGGTGATTGATTGCAAACTGCCGTTGCGTTTACAGCTGCAGTTTCATAAAATCATCTGGGGCGATATGCCGGGAGTTTAAAATATGAGTGAACAGGAAAAACATGCTGTTGTTCTGTTAAGCGGCGGAGCTGATTCCGCCACCTGCCTTGCGGGTGCGCGCAGCCGGGGATTTATAACGCACGCATTGAGTTTTGATTACGGTCAGCGGAATCGCTGTGAATTGGAATATTCCCGTAAAATTGCTGAGCAGCTGGGGGCTGTTGAACATCGTGTGTTCAAATTGGATATTGCCCAGTGGGGCGGTTCAGCGTTGACGGATTCAAGTATTGATGTACCTGAGGAATCCGCTGTTGGAATCCCGGTTACTTACGTTCCAGCCAGAAATCTTGTCTTTCTTTCTCTTGCGGCGTCCTGGGCGGAAACGTTGAAAGCACGTCATATTTTTATCGGAGTGAACAGTGTGGATTACTCCAATTATCCGGACTGCCGTAAAGAATTTATTGAGTCGTTTCTGAACACTGTAAACTTGGGTACATGTGCCGCTGATGAGGATTGGAAGTGGAGTATTGAAACCCCGCTTCAGGATTTGAGCAAAGCTGAAATCGTCCGTCTGGGAACTCAACTTGGCGTTGATTACTCATTGACTGTTACATGTTATACCCCTGATTCTGACGGACGGGCATGCGGAAAATGTGCCAGCTGCCGTTTGCGGCGCGACGGATTTATCGCCGCAGGTTTGGATGATCCGACAAGGTATTATTGACGTTTCCGGCTGATTAGTTGTTGATTTTTGACAGATTTGGACAAAAAAGACTTGTATATCTGCTGAAAGCGGTGTATCTTTACCAAAGGTATATTTTATCGGTGTGTAAAATTTAATAAAATTTGTAATATATAACAAAATAACTTGGAAAACTGTATGAAAAAGGTATTCGTAACCGGAATCACCGGTCTGGTGGGCAGTGCATTCGTCGTGGAGCTTGTCCGTCAGCGGGATGATTATGAATTTGTTTGCCTTGCCCGCAGCGGCGGCGGCCGGACAGCCGAGCAACGGGTTGATTCTATCGTCCGTGATGAGTGTGCATTTGACAGCTGTCCTGAAATTGCAGACAAGGTGTTGAGCCGCATTACTGTTGTTGACGGAGATGTTGTGACTATTGATCCGGAACAGCTTGCCGCAGATCCCCGTATGGCGGGAATTGATGAAGTGTTCCACTGCGCAGCTGATGTGAACCTCGGCAAAGACCCGACAGGAAAGACCTTCCGTATCAATTTTAACGGAACTCAGAATATTGTCCGTCTGGCTCAGCTGCTCAAAGTTTCGGCGATTCATTATGTCGGTACGGCGTATATTGCCGGAAAACTTGTCGGAACTGCGATTGAGAACAATCCGATTGACAGCGGTTTCAACAATCCTTATGAGGAAAGCAAGTTTAAAGCAGAAATGCTTGTCCGTAATTCCGGAATACCGTTTTCCATTTACCGTCCTGCAATCGTTACCGGCAGACGTTCTGACGGCAGAATCCGCAAGCCTCTTGCGTTCTACCGTGTGCTTGAATTTATCGGTAAGATGAAAAGTCACGCCTGCAGTAAAGCAGGAATCGATCCTGCCGGATGGTACAATATCAAGATGAATTTTACGATTGCTCCGTCTGAGCGCGTGTACTTTGTGCCGATTGATTATGTTCAGGAGGCGATTACCGCCTTGTTCCAGAAACCTGTCTGCAATCAGGCATATCATATCACCGGCGACAGTCCGCTGACAACTCTTCAGATTGAAAACACGATTGCCCGTGTGCTGCGTCTTGATGGCTTGACTGTCGGAATAGAAAAGGTGTTTGAAGAACAGGATGACCGTTTGATGGGGCGTTTTCTCGGCGATCTTTATCCCTATTTCAAAGGGGATATCATCTTTGATCAGAGCAACGTCCGCCGCGATCTCGGAGATAAAGTCCTTGATTGGACCTATGGTGTCCCCGGACTTGAAAAATTGATCCGTTCTTTCTTTGTTGATTATTTCCCCAACGTGGACTGGATTCAGCAGCTTGCAACAACGGAACCTGACCGCGAACCGAAGCGTTCAGGAAATTGATAAAAAGTATTATATAGGAGGATTCTTTTATCATGGAAAAGCGTTTGACTATCATGCCTTGCCTGGATATGCAAAATGGGCGCGTGGTCAAAGGAGTTCATTTTGTTGACATTGCCGATGCCGGAGATCCGGTTGCATGTGCCAAAGCTTATTGCGCCGCAGGTGCTGATGAGCTTGCCATGCTGGATATCACCGCAACAGTGGAAAACCGAAAGACTCTTGTTGAAGTCGTTAAAAAAGTTGCAGATGTTTGTACTGTACCTTTCACTGTCGGAGGAGGCATCCATGATATTGAATCTGCCCGTGCCGTTCTTCAGGCGGGAGCCAATCGTGTATCAACCAGCAGTGCGGCATTCAGAAAACCTGAATTGATTCCTGCGTTGATTAAAGAGTTCGGTGTTTCAGCGGTGACTGTTGCAATCGATCTTGATGTGAATCCTGCGATGCCTTCAGGATACGAGGTTTACATTGACGGCGGCAGAACTGCCACCGGTTTTGATGCTGTTGAATGGGCAAAGAAAGTTGATGATTACGGCGTTGAAGTCATTCTTCCGACCAGTAAGGCGGGAGATGGCGCGCGCACCGGATACGATATCCCGGTCATCAAAGCGATGGCTGCAGCATGCCGGGCAAAAATCGTTGCTTCCGGCGGTGCCGGAAAGATGGAAGACTTCCTTGAAGCGGCAGAGGCGGGCGCACAAGTTCTGCTTGCAGCTTCGGTGTTCCACTTCCATATGATTGACATTCCCGAACTCAAAGAATATCTGGGGAAAAACGGATATACGTTTTGAGTTTTTTTGAGGTGAACCGGATTTCCGGTTCAAGCAGTAATAAAGGAGACCGGTGCTGAAAAAAAGTATCCGGTCTTCTGTGTTTTTTTTACTGACAGATAGAATGAGGTATTATGAGCAGATCAGTCCGTTTGTTGTTATTGATTGCATTGATTGGGGTTGTTTTTTGCGGTAATCTTTTGGCAGCTCCGGCAAAAGCACCGGCAAAACCGGCCGGACCGGATAAAAACAGTATTGAGTACAAGCTTGATAAAGCATATATTTCAGGTTTTTATGTAGAATCATGTCCGGCTTCCGTGGCAGTAAAACTGCTTTCAACCAAAAAACTCGGTGCGCTTAAAGTTGTGTTCAATCTGCGTGTCCGTCCGAATCAGGACCGTTCGATTACCTGGGATTTGAAAAAACGCACGACTGTGCGCGGGGCATTGAATCAGCTGACCAAATACGGTTATATGTGGCGCAAGACCGGACAGACGATCACGATTACGCCGGTTGGTAAGGATTCTGAGTGGAAAACCGGTTACGGCAGTTTGCAGATCATGGATGGTGATCCGAACTGGCTCAACAGATCCAGAGTCCGTAATGCCAAATTTGTCAATG
>JAZQYS010000428.1:0-2315 GCA_045633645.1 Victivallaceae bacterium
GGTTTCATCAACAGCTTCAGAAAGAAACACAAAAGGTTCCATCAAGACCAGTTTGGTTTCAGGAAGTTCCTGCTTCGTCCACTCAAGAAGCATACGGAAAATCATCTCGTAACGGGGAACTTCAACGCCGTTCTGACGCGCTTTTTCATGCCAGGTATCATTCACACCGATCAGAATACTTAAGATATCCGGTTTAATATTCAACGCATCAATTTTCCAACGCGCATAGAGGTCAACGACTCTGTTGCCGCTGATACCGCGGTTGAAAATCTGCCAGTTGAGTTCCGCATCGTTATAAAGCAGATTGGCACTCACAAGATAAGGATATCCCACGCCCAAACCGACATTGGCAGGTACTTCTTCCCGGCTGCGGCCGGCATCTGTAATGGAGTCTCCCTGAAAAAGAATCACTTTTCCCATTTTTATCATTCCTTATATAAAAGTATTTACCGGCACAACACTGCACCGATTGCCGCCGCGATTATCAGCAGCATTGTTAAACTGATTTTTGTTTTACTCAAAAGAATAAATGCTCCGGCAAAAATACCCAAACCTATCCAGTTGATTTTGATTTCAGCTATCTTGGCAAGATCCCCCCAGGGCACTTTACTGCTTAAAACGGACATCTCAAAAAAGATCCATGCCGCAGCAAGAATCAATCCGAACGATGCCGGACGCATTCCTCTGAAAAATCCCTTCACCCATACACTGGATTCATATTTCCTCAGGAGTTTGATTGCAAGCACAACCAGCGGAGCAGACAAAACCACTGCGCCCAGAGTTGCGCCGAGAGCTCCGAAAAATCCGGATTGCAGATAACCGACAAAGGTCGCAACGTTGATAAAAACCGGTCCGGGGGTTACCTGAGCAATAGAAATATAACGCGCAAAAAGTTCCGGTGTCAGAAGTTTCGGCGGAGCCCCCACCAAATCAGCATTCAAAAGCGGAATCAAAACATATCCGCCGCCGAAACACAATGCGGAATATTTGATAAACAGGAGAAATACGACAAAAGGATTCATTTATCACGCTCCCCTGTTCCGGCTTTTCTGCGGTAAATACTTTCAAGAACGATTCCGGCAATCACCGCAAACACGATCATCACCGGCGGAGACAGGCGAAAAAAGGTGATTGCGGAAAAACAAATCACTGCAATAATTGCGCCGTCAAGATTTTTTATCGTCTTTTTGCGCATTTTCATTCCCGTCACAGCAACCATGGCCGCAACAGCTGAAGTTACCGCCGTAAAAGCGCCGCGCGTGGCAGGCGCAGAAAAGAAGTCAGACAAAGCACTCATTCCTGTTGCAATCAGAAGAATAATGACAAAAGATGGAAAAATCGCTCCGAGCACCGCAGAAATCGCCCCGCGCCAACCGTCAATTTTCCAACCGATGTAAGCGGCGGTATTGCAGGCAATGATTCCCGGGACAGTCTGAGTGATCGTAACCATTTCAACAACATCATCTTCAGTGAGCCATTGTCTGCGCGTGACAAATTCCCGCTGAGCAGCGGCAAGAATAGCATATCCGCCACCGACAACCAGCGCGGCAATCTTGAAATAAGCCCAGAAGAGAGCAGTATCCCTTTTCCATGCGGGAATTTCAAGATACGTTTTATTTTCTGTATTATTTTCCATATTTTTCCTATCCGGTAACAATATCTATAAAGTAGCACAATTTGAGTATGATTACAACCCGGAAATATTGCTTTTTTGCCGGAGAGTTCAGATTCAGAAACTTTCTCGCCAAGGAGATTGTGCTGCACAGACAGCCCCGATTTTTCCGGACTGCATTTACTTCCAGGTTGTCAAATCGTCTGCCTTTAACTTGGGAACGTGCAGCAGATCGTTTTCGTCAAGGTAATATTTGACGTGTTCCGGATCAGAGGCGTCTTCCCATACAGGCGTTTCTGCCGGATAACCGACGGAAATCAGATAAAAAACTTCTGTATCTTCAGCAAGTTCAAGTAAACCATGTGCCGCTTCTTTGTCAAAAGAACCAATCCAGCAGGAACCCAAACCAAGTTCAACCGCGCCCAGCATGATATTTTGAGCAACGGCTCCGGCATCGGCATATAAACTGGAATTCAACTGTTCTTTTTTTGCCGTCAACGCAATAAAGCAAAGCGGAGCATCCTTTCCCCACGCTGGAGTTCTGCGGGGAGCAACAGCTCCCGCCCAGCGGGTCAACGCAAAAATCTTTTCAACCAATTCAATATTGCGGATAACTGTCAATCTCAAACGCTGAGCATTGGTTGCCGCAGGAGCCACACGGGCAAACTCTATCAACTGCTGCAAATGTTCATCTGAAACCATC
>JAZQYS010000429.1:0-1490 GCA_045633645.1 Victivallaceae bacterium
CAGAAGGAATTCCTGCATTAGAAAAACGTTTGCTCCGCAAAAAAAGAGGGTTGTTATATGATTTCAGCAATTATCATTTAGAGAGCAATCCTCTTGTATGGTGGGTTCCCGGAAAAATTCCGCTGCATGAAAAGCTGGATAAACTGTCTGGGGCAACAGAAGAAATACACTCATTGTATAAACTGCAACAAATGTTTCAGGAAGATATATTTGTTGTGGATGGTCATGCCGAATAGTCCGGTTATTGATATATGTCTTTTTTTTCTTGCTCTTGCTCTTGCTGACATTATTGTAAAAAAAGCTGAAAAAACTCCGGATACTATTTTGCAAAGGGAATATTCATCCAGCTTTGCCAATTGCATGTTTGCTCCAGGTGGTTTTCGATATCGTCGTCAAGATCGCTGAAAAAATCATATCCGGTGAGGCGTTCAACTTCGTCAACAGATACTGCGAAACTTGCCAGGCGGCGCTTGCTGGTTTCATTCGGAACAATGAAGCCAATCATTTTCATCGGCGGAGTCAGGTCGAGAATCACCTTGTAAAATGCAACAGGAACGGGGATTCTAGATTTTTTCATCCGGGCAGGACGGCGGGAAAAGATCGGTCCCGTGATGATATAAAGTTTTTCCTCACTGAGAGTCCAGCGGCGAACTTGGGACTCCAGTCTTTTCCAGATTCCTCGATTGCATCCGGGCAGTTGCGGAGAAATATTGGTCATTAAAAAAGAATTATTCATGCTTGTTACTGAATATGTCATATCCGCTGCCGGAGCAAGATGTCCCTTGTCATAGCCGCTTCTGGCATAATCTTTGGGGCGTACCGGACGTCTTTTGACCGCAGGATCTGCTCTGAATTGGTCTTTCCGGCGTACCTGTCTTGTCAAAAGATTTTCTGAGGTCAGCGTGTATGAAACCCAGACTGCCTGACGGTATTTGTAACTGTATCCCAGTGAAAAGCCCTGTTTTTTCAAGTGCAGATCTGTTTCAGACGGAATGCCGAAGTCACAATCTGCAAAGGTTGAAAATACAAATCCAATCAGCAGAAACAGCAGGATTTTTTTGACATTTTGCATACGATACCGCATATATATTCAGTCTCCGGTGTTGGTGCAAGGTGAAGACAAGGGAATACAAATTCCGATATCGTCGGTGTATTCTTTTCCGGTATCATTTGTCTTGTTTTTTCCGCAGCTTAAAACAGCAATGCACTGGCGTTTGACAAATTGTATCCTGGGATGTGATTGTTTTTGAGTAACAAATATCCGGGGCAGGGGACGTTCCCCTTTGTAATAAATCATCTCTTTTCCCGTAAACGGATCAGTCGGCAACGTGTCAGGATAATCAGGATAGACGCCCTTTTTGCGTTTGTAAAGGTGCAAATCAATGACTTTTTCCATAGCAAGGCAGAGGGATTGCAGCATTTTTAAACGGATGTCAAAGTTTTCAAAATCCGGCAGAATGCCGCGGGCAAGTATTCCCGTGGAATCTTGG
>JAZQYS010000430.1:0-2904 GCA_045633645.1 Victivallaceae bacterium
GACGGGATATTCCCCATCTGCTTCGTTCTCCACGCTTTTACCGTCCACTTTGTCAGCAACGCCTGAAGTTCCGGAGGGATAACAATGCATTGGTATATTGTCCGGAATATTGTTGTCCGGTAGCTTATCATATATTTCTTCAGCAGTAAGTCCCTTCCAGTCAGAAGCCACAGATAAAGTATATACGGGAGAAAGATCCTCTCCATTCAGCAAAAAACTGATTTCAGCATCTGCTGCAAAATTAAACCGTTCCTCATCCCGCTCTCCTTTTCTGAAAGCATGCCGTAATACGATGTGACACACCTCGTGAGCTAACAGCCACAACCGTTGAGATTGAGCCAAATTGCAATATATTTCTGCCGCCAGATAAATCCGACGGCAGTCGTTGCATGACAGAACATCATTCTGCCTGACCGGCAGAATTTCACAATGGCAGATGCATTTGCCGAAGAATGGAAAGCGGAGCAGCAGTTCAAGGCGGTCTTGCTCTATTGTACGGGTAAAGTCATTCATTTCTACGCATCTTCTCCATTTCGTTGCCGAACCGCTTTCTCCAATTTTCAAACTCCGGATGTGCGACCAAAGCATCGACAATTTCAGTTTTATCCGTTTCCATAACATCAAGCATCGCCACAACAGCAAAGGTTGCGGGCAAAGTCATGGAAATCCGGAAGAATCCATTGAGCAAAAGGCTGGTTTCATGGTCATTGCCACCTTGACTGACCCAATAAGCGATCGCAGATGCAACAGCATAGTAAACATCCATTTTATTGGAAGAAAGTTCGGGAACATCGGTTTCATTCAACATCATCTCACGGATATTGCCCAGCATTTGAAACTGCTTGCGATAGGTAAGAAACTGTGCCGCCGCATTTTCTCCAATCAATCCGGCTACGCAAGACGCAAGTTCAGCATTATCCAAATTCAACGCAAGAATCTTGGAAACATTTTCCCAACTGCGTGGTGATGCCCAACCTCGTTCGCAATTTTCCGGAAGAACAAAAAGCACCTGCGGACGGAAGCGAATGAAACCACAGATTTCAGGAGCAATACCACTGCAGTTTGCCCAGCGAAGCCAACCTTCAGGATCAACTTTCAATTCCAAGTGCATCATGCGATTGGCGAGGGCACTGGAAATCGGCAAAGATACCGCATTATCTTCAGCTCTGTTGCCAGCCGCCACAATCATCCATTTTTCCGGGACGACATAGTCACCGATACGACGATCAAGCAACAGCTGGTATGCGGCGACTTGGATTGATGGATCAGCGGCAGAAAGTTCATCCAGAAAGATGATCCCCGCTGAATCTTTATCCTGCGGGAAACAGCTCGGTGCAGCCCATCTGGTTTGTCCATTTTCAACTGTTGGTACTCCCCGCAAATCAACCGGATCAAGCTGAGCCAATCGGATGTCTTGCAGTTCCAATCCACGCTCCAGTGCAATAGATTTGACGATATCTGACTTCCCGATACCAGGTGCTCCCCACAGCATCACCGGAGGCGGATTGCCACCGGTGATCCGGAATTCAAGAATTTTACCCAAAATGTTTTTTGTTTGTTTTACAGTTGTTTCCATATTTTACTCTCCTTTTCCCATTTCGGTTTCTTCCGCCGGACTTTGCTTGAGTTCCAACAGCGAAAAATGATATTTTTCAATGTCTGCGGTTTCCATACATTTGACAAAAAAAGTATTTTCTTCTCTTCTGTGTTTTTTGATGCAACAATGGGCGATGTCACATCCTGACAGTTGTGCGATCTCTCTGTCGGAAAAGATCATTACCGGCAATCCGGTTTCCTTGCACAGCGACAGTTCTACGTCAGAAAAGCGTTTGTCGTTATTCTTATAAATCACGAAAACAGCAGAAAATTTTTCCGGTATATCGCCAGAAAATACTTCTTTATTGTCAAATACCTTATAAGTTGCGACTGTCACGTTATTGCTTCCAGTTTGATGTGTTTTCTTGGCAAGACACTGTTCTTCTGCCGGTACGATCGTCAAAATTTTACCGTAAATAATATTATTAAGATGTTCCAGCAGTTTCAGCATGAAATCAGTGCTTCTTTTGCCGAAGCACTCCGCCACACGACATCCCTGCATCAAAGCCCCGAAAGGACCTCCTGTCCCGGAATTATTTTCATAAAAGTCTATCTCTCCGGGAAGTCCGATCCAGACCTGATCGATCTTCAATTTGTATTTTATTGCCTGCTGTTTGATGGTACTTTCATCAAGTTCAAATGCTTCGGCTTCAATCCAGTCTTCGCCGGACGCATTAGCCGTTACCTGAAAAATCTTAAATTTTATTTTCCGGCGTTTTGCTTCAGTTGCCAATGCGAACACTTCGGCGAAATTATTCTTGCTGCGCCACGAGTCATCGGTAAAATGTATCCACAAAAACTGTGGAGTAATCTGTTTTTTTTCAAAAATTTTCCAATCTGTATTTTCTGCACCGCCAACTTTACAAATCCAACCAATCCCGGCAAGGCAATTTCTTCGTGCAATAACAGGATCGGTTGTAAAAATACCATTGAAATTCCACGGGATATAAACTGCATTGTTACAGGGGATAAAAGGCAGCAGAAAAACTTCAGGACAATCTCTGAATTTAAATGCCTTAAGTTCAAACACACAGTCGTTGAGAATGGTATAGCGACTATGAAAAATGCCAGCACCATCATAACACATTAAATCAGTTTCCAGCAATCCGAGAGTATACTGACTATCCACAAAGGAACGGTATAATTTCGGTCCCGAAATGTTGTCGGCATCTTGTTCAAAGAGATTCAATTTTTTCGCAACATAAATCCAATCGATATTGGCTCCGGCATCCAGCAACACCCGTCCCATTTCCTGAGGAAAAACATTGTAAAAATTTTTCTGCTGTGCGCAGAGCAAATTTCCCAATG
>JAZQYS010000431.1:0-3566 GCA_045633645.1 Victivallaceae bacterium
GATGGCATTATGGCAAAAGATGTCAAAGCATGGGGCGAAAATACCCGTACCTGCTTTGAAGCCCAGTTGGAAATGTTCCCCAACATGATCACTCAGTCCGCCAAAGACACGATTCAGGAATACAAAGACCTCGCCTATGGCTGGAAACTCACCGGCGCAGGCGGCGGCGGATATCTCTGTCTGATTTCCGATAAAGATATCCCCAATGCCATCCATGTCCGTATCAGAAGGAAGTAAAGGTACGTTATTGTGAAAATCTCTCTCATTACTGTTTCATTCAACAGTGCAGCAACCATCAGGGACACTTTTGAAAGTGTTCTGGCTCAGTCTTACAACGATTACGAATACATCGTTATTGACGGACTCTCTAAAGATGCAACTGTTGATATCATCAAAGAATATGAACCCAGGTTCTCCGGTAAAATGCGCTGGATCAGCGAAAAGGATTCCGGTCTGTACGATGCCATGAACAAGGGTATAAAAATGGCAACCGGCGATGTCGTGGGTATTCTGAACTCCGATGACTTCTTCACCGACTCTACTGTTCTTGAAAATGTCAATCAGGCCTTTGAACAAAATCAGACAGATGCCGTTTACGGTGATGTCTGTTACGTTAAAGCGGATAATACAGACATATTGGACCGTTATTATTCCTCAAAAAAATTCAAACGCTGGAAAATGCGCATCGGTCTGATTCCCGCCCATCCCACATTTTACGCAAAACGGGAACTTTTTGACAAACTCGGCGTTTACCGTACCGATTACAAAATCGCCGCCGACTTTGATCTGCTCCTGCGTTTTATCTTCGTCAACAAAATCAAAACTTTTTACATTGAAAAATGTCTGGTAACAATGCGCTCCGGCGGTGTCAGCAACGGTTCTCTCAAGGTGCACTCCCGTATCATGAAAGAGCATTTGCGTTCTTTCAGAGAGGTTGGATATCACACAAACGTATTTCTTTTGAGTCTGCGTTACTGGGGAAAAGTCTGCGATTTGATCGCTGCAAAGATTTCAATGGCGTTCAATAAAAAATCATCAAACAACAGAGGATAAATCATGTTAAAAGGTATTCCTGCAATTATTCCGCCGGAACTGCTCTGTGTTCTGGCAAAAATGGGACACGGTGACGAACTGGTGATTTCAGATGCACACTTTCCGGCTCATTCAAACAATGCTCAAGTTATCCGCTGCGACGCCGTATCTTCCCCGGAAATGCTCGCCGCAATTTTAAAGCTGATTGAACTGGATCAGTATGTGGATACCCCCGTCATGCTGATGGATACCGTCAAAGGAGATTCCTGGGATCCGGAATTTATCTCTGAACTGAAACTCATCCTGGGTAAAGACGCTGAACGTATCGGCAAAGTCGAACGATTCGCCTTTTACGAGCGTACCCGCAGTGCCTTCGCCGTCGTCGTCACCGGAGAAAGCCGCTGTTACGGCAATATCATTGTCAAAAAAGGCGTGACTTTCGCCTGAAAAACTTTGCAGAATAGCAAATTTTTAAAACGATGTCCTGTTCTCAAAACAAAAAATCAATTCTGACAACAGTCAACTGTGTTTTCAATCGTGCAGGCGTTTTCTGCTCGGAACACGTTGTTTTCAGTTTGAGCGGATTATTACTTTTATCGCTTGTTCTGAAATTAACGGAGCATTTTCTTGATCCGGCTCTCGGCAGAGATGCCTCGTACTATTGCCTTATGGCTCAGGATTGGTATGAGAACGGCGTTATAAATAAGTTTTCATGGACTCCGCCCTTATTGACTTTTTTGATGAAAAGCGGGGCGGCAGCGGGGATTTCTGTTCAGACAACAGGTTTGTCTCTTAATATCATTGCCGGAGTTCTCTGCACTCTTGCCGGATACGGCATTGCGCTTGAAATAACAGATAATAAAAAAGCCGCCCTTATTTCCGCCGTATTCTGTGCCGTTCATCCCGGAATCAATACCATCTCCATTCAAATCGGACGCGACGCCATCTATCTGTGTCTGGCAGGATTCGCCATTTGGACAGCCCTTGCCGGACTTAACAGAAAAAGTTGTCTGCTTTGGTGCATAAGCGGCATACTCTGCGCCCTTTCTGCAACAGCAAGGTTTGAAACGCTTGAATTTCTCCCCCTTGCCGGTTGTCTGCTGCTTGTTGCCGCTGTAAGCAAAAAACTTTCATGGAAACAATTTTTTCTTTACGGACTTTGTTTCTACACTTTTACTGCAATTTCTTTCTACGGCGCAATCTGCGGTATGACTCCACAAATGTTTGCACGTTATCAAAAGTACTTTAACGGCAAATTTGCCGAGACTCAAAAACAGTATTTCACTCCGCAAAAAGGAGGAAAGAAATAATGTTGAAATATCTCTTTTATACTGTTCCTCCGATGTTGTTTGAGACATTGGCAATAACCATGCTGATCGGTTTTGCCGTTTTGCTGACTCTCCGCAAAAAGAAGAATCCTGTTTTGTTTTGGAGTTTGACCGGCATCGTTTTATTCATGATCGCCTGGCGGCTCGCAGTACACTCTCTTATGCTTTCGTCACGTTATGCACAAATTATCATCTATCCCTGTATCATTCTTTCAGCTTGCCTTTGTATGAATACGCAGGCGTTATTCCGCTGGATATTCCGCAAATTAAAGTTGAGTTTTCCGTACAGGAAAGACATTTGCAAGTTTCTTCCGACCGTGTTGTTTATCAGTTTGTTTTTTGCCTGCATCGGCAAAATTTTGCATGTGGATCCTTACGGAAACTTTATTGAAAAAATCACGACGGCCTATCAAAAATACGCAGACAGCAAAGATTATATACACATTACTTTTGATGAACATCATCGCATTGCCTGGTATCTTAAACGGAAAATAAGCGATGTTCAAGTTATTCATGATAGTAACCAAACGGCGTTATCCTCTGTCAATAAAACAGTACAGGGACTTAAAAACTTTGAGGGAAATCATTATCTTTTCTTTTATCTTAAAAAGAAAGAGACCGAACCCTCTGCACGGACAATGAACTTTGATAAAGACAGCGGTTCCTGGGAAATTCTTGAACGTTTTTATACATCAAAAAGAAAAAATAAAGAAATCATCCTTGCCCGTTACCGTCCCGCTTGTCCCAATATTCAGAAGTGGCAAAAAAAGATTCCGGAGCTACCGGCAGATGATATTTTAAAATCCGGAAATTTTGAACAAGTCCGTCAGGGAATCGTTCTTAAAAGTCTTGAAAATTACTACAAAAAACATCAAATCAAGGGCTATTGTGATCTTTCAAAGAGAAAAATTCCCCTTAACTGGTGGTTTGTACTCAGCAGTTGGAATAAAGACAATCCCCCGGAAATCAACCTGACAGAAAAGACTCCTCTCGCTGGCAAATATTCTTTATTGATTGATTCCCGACCGCCTCTTTCTCCTGCAATATTTTCAGGCGCATATGTCCACAAACCCTGCCGTTACACTTTTTTTGTCCGCGGAGAAGGAAAACACGTGTCACAACTTCAGCTCAATGCATTCTTCGGAAATATGAAGGCAAAAAAGTACACCTCCCGCCTCCGGGATAAATTTCTGATTCAACCCGGAA
>JAZQYS010000432.1:0-4303 GCA_045633645.1 Victivallaceae bacterium
GGAAACAGATTCCGACGTGACGGCCACTCCTCCCTGTGCCAAAGAACTTCTGGATATTTTTGCCAAAGCGGTGAAAGAATGTGAAACTCTCGGTCATGAAAAAATTGACACCGGTCACCTTCTGTTGGGTATTCTTGCAAAATCCCGCTGTAAGGCGGCAGTTCTGCTGTCTGAATTTGATGTCCGTCTTCCGGATATCCGGAAAAAAGTCATAGCCGAACTCAACAAAGACGAAACAGGTGACGATCAGGACAAACCGGCAAAAAAAGAGGAACCTGAAACCGTCAGAAGCACGACACCTGCCGGAACAGAAAAAATTGATTGTCCCATCCTGCGCAAATTCGCAGTAGATGTGACTGAACTTATCGCAGAAGGCAAACGCGATCCCGTAATCGGACGTGAAGAGGAAATCACCAGTCTGATTCAGATTCTCTGCCGCAAAAACAAAAACACACCCGTCCTCATCGGTGAAGCGGGCGTGGGCAAAACTGCCGTTGTTGAAGGATTGGCTGAAGCAATCGTAGCCAAAAGAGTTCCCGATATCCTCGCTGACAATGTGATTTTCTCTCTGGATATGGGCAGGCTTGTCGCCGGTTCAAAATTCCGCGGCGAATTTGAAGAACGGCTTGAAAAAATCATCCGTGAAGTCAGCAAATCCCAAAAGATCATCCTCTTTATTGACGAACTTCACACCATCGTCGGCGCAGGCGATAAAGAAGGCGCAATGGATGCCGCCAATCTTCTCAAGCCGGCACTTGCCCGCGGTGAAATCAAATGTATCGGCGCAACGACTTTTGATGAATACCGCAACAGTATTGAAAAAGATGCCGCACTGAAACGCCGTTTTCAGCCGGTAACAGTCAATCCGCCCAGCGTTGAGGCGACTTGTCTGATTCTTGAAGGACTGCGGGAGTCGTTTGAAAAACACCACCGTGTTCATTACGAAAAAGGTGCGCTTGAAGCAGCTGTCACACTTGCGGACCGTTATATTTCAGACCGTTTTCTGCCTGACAAGGCGATTGATGTCATTGATGCTGCCGGTTCCCGTGCCAGAATGTGCGACACCCAGCCCCCCGTTGACACCAAGGCTATTGAAGAAGAACTGGAACAGATTGTTTTCAAGAAATCTGAAGCTATTGAAGCCCAGAATTTCGAAGATGCTGCCCAGTGGCGTGACAAGGAACGGGAACTGCGTTCAAAACTGGAAAAACTCTTAAATTCCAGAAAGGACCGCCAGGATTCAAGTGTTACGGTCGTAACGGCAGAAGATATGGCTATTGTTGTTTCATCTATGACAGGAATTCCTCTCAAAAGAATTTCTTCTGACATGAGCGTACGTCTTCTGACGATGGAAAGCGAGATTGAAAAAACTGTTATCGGTCAGCCTCAGGCGGTCAAGGCAATTGCCGACGTTTTGCGGCGCCGCTTTTCCGGTATCTCCGGTTCAGGCGGAGATCGTCCGATTGGAACATTCCTGTTCCTCGGTCCGACAGGTGTCGGAAAAACGCTGCTTGCCAAAGCATTGGCTAAATTCATGTTCGGAGATCCCAATGCAATGGTCAGAGTGGATATGGCCAGTTTCCGCCACGAATCAGACTACACCCGTCTGATCGGCAGCGGCGCCGGATACGTTGACAGCGAAAAAGGCGGACTGCTGACTGAACCGGTCCGCCGCCGTCCTTACAGTGTGGTGCTGCTGGACGAGTTTGAAAAGGCGCATCCGAGAATTCAGACCGTATTCCTCCGGCTCTTTGACGAAGGATGGATGACTGATGCCATGGGAAGACAGGTTGATTTCCGCAATACAGTCATCATCGCAACCAGCAATCTGGGTACAAGTGCCGCCCTATCAGTTGCGCCGCTGGGATTCGGTGCCATCTCCGAAGATAAAAAAGATGCCGTCAAAGCCAATGTTGACAAATCCATTGACTCCGTAAAACGGGAGCTGCCGCCGGAACTTTTCAACAGATTTGACAAAATGATTACGTTCAACGCCCTCGGACGGGATGAATTGAGTGTCGTTGTCAAACTTGAACTGGAAAAACTCCGTGCCAATCTCTCAAGCAGAGGATGGACTCTTGAAATTACCGATTCTGCCCTTGAATTTCTGGTCAATGCCGGTTATCAGCCCGAATACGGCGCACGTCCGATCCGCCGCGCCATTGAAAACTGGATTGAAACACCGCTTGCCGGAGAGCTTCTTAAAGGCACATTCAATACATCTTCCGGTATTAAAATTGACAAAGACGAAACTGAAGAAAAACTCAGTTTCACATCAATTAAAGCCGCTAAATCCAAAAACAAAAAGGTAAATTCCTGATGAAAGCAGGAGATATCATAAAGTGTCCGCACTGCGGAGAAAAGACTGTGGTTAAACTTGAAAAGATCCTGTCCGGCTGGCAGGTGACAGGAGAAAAGTTTGTCTGCGCCTTTTGTGCCGCAGAATTGGTTCAGGAGAAAGAAGAGCAAAAATCTTCTTCCTCTTCCGCTGCACGTGATAAACTTGCGGCATTTCTGGGAGGTGACAGTGTAAAAAAAGTTGCCATCGATCCCGGTGAAGGATTCAGAAAAGGGTGCCGCAATTGTGCAAACTTGCTTGAACACCCTTTCAAACTGTTGTGTGCTTTAACACAGCAGGAAGTTGATCCCATGCATGAATGCCCCGCATTTATTGACCGTGAAAAGAAACAAAAATCTGAAAAAAATATTTGAAAAACTATGACGAAAGCAGAAACAATTGCACAAAAAGCTGCAGAACTGATGAAAAACGAGGCAGTTCTGATTACGGCCGCAGATATAAAAAACGGCGTTGTCCAGAAAATACAGGTTTATTTCTGGAGTGATGCTCCTGTAATGGATATTATCACAAAAGATGATCTGGTTCAGGGTTTTCCCGATGCCGGAGCTTATGTCCTTGTGCCGGGAACAAGTGATGCAAACAAGGCGTTAAAGAAACTTGAGATGTTTGAAGGAGAGGAAGATATGTACTTCCGCACCGACGGCACCCGTACCGAAGAAGATGAGTTTGCAGGCGTTCCCCCTGTGCTTTTCATGGAAACGGTTGAAGCGATTTGTTCTCTGTAAAAATTGAGGTTATACAATATGAATATCAGAAATTACAATTCTCTGGCTCCTGTTCCTCCGTTCCCGACGGGCGAACCGGGTTTTATGAATGATTTGAAAGCTTACGATCCCCGTCAGGTCCACTGGGACATCAACGGTGAAATTCCGTCCGGCAGTCTGCCGCTTATCGGCTCCTGGCAGATACAGAAAGATTTTGCCGACCCTGAAAAACTTCTGGATACGGCGTATGCTGCCCTCGACCGTTTCATTGCAGCACATATTCCCGCTGACAATAAAGTTGTGTCCGTCAAAACTTGCTGCGATAACAGCTTTGATGTTGAAGAATACAAAATAGAAGTTTCCGCAGACGGAATTGTCTTGACTTCAGGCGACACCGAAGGTATGCGCCGGGCATTGTATCACCTGATTGACCTGTGCAGAAGCGTGAACGTCCCTGCCCTGCCGTATCAGACACTTGAACAGAAACCCTGGTTGAAAAACCGTATCTCCCGCTGCTTTTTCGGACCGATCAAACGTCCGCCGTTTTTCAGAGATGAGTTGACTGATGATATTGATTACTATCCCGAACCGTATCTTGACAGACTTGCCTCTGAGGGAATCAACGGTATCTGGCTTACCATCGTCTGGAAAGAAATGGCTGAAACAAGTTTCTTCCCCGTCGACCCCCTGCGGGCGCAGCGTATTGCAAAACTCAAAAAGACTGTTGAAAAGTGCCGCCGCTACGGTATCAAAGTCTGGGTATTCTGCATTGAACCCAAGTCCTGGACTGAAGACTTCAAGGCCCCCTCTGCCGATATGCAGGGTGAATGCGGTTTCGGCAATGACATGTACGCATTCTGCATTGCTTCAGAAAATTCCAAGAAATACATCCGTGAATCGGTAAGTTCCATTTTCCGCGACACCCCGAATCTGGGCGGAATGATGCTGATTTCTCTGGGAGAACGTCCGACCTCCTGTTTGAGTTACATCTATGACACCAAAGACGGCAAACAAGTCTGCAGAACCAAGTGCGGTCTTTCAAACAGTCAGATTCTCAACGGTGTTCTCTCTGCCATCAGACAGGGTATCAGCGATGCCGGAAGCGACGCGCAGGTTTTGAGCTGGCTCTACAATCCCAGAGCGCACCAGATTCCCGAATGGTGGTTCACTCTTCCTGAAGAACTTGATGAAGAAAAAATTCTCGCCTTCAACTTTGAATCCGGCTGCAGCAAACCGCAGG
>JAZQYS010000433.1:0-1997 GCA_045633645.1 Victivallaceae bacterium
ATCACAGCTCCGCCGTTGGCAATGATCTCTCTGGCAAGAGAAATATTTTCTTTCGGATACATATGCATCAATCCAGCGCCAAGCACACCGACTGTTTTCCCCTGACAGGCAACTACGCTTTTATGAGCAAGGGTATCTGCCCCTGCAGCAAGCCCTGAGTATACAGAAAAACCAGCATTTGCAGCTTGACTGGCAAGCAATTCTGTCATATCTTTACCGTAGCGTGAAATCCTGCGGCTGCCGACAATAGCAATGCTCTTTTCAAAATCATCTGGAAGTGTTCCGCGCACATACAAACACAAAGGAGGGTCTGAAAGATTGTGCAGTTCACTCGGATAATCTTTATCTGCGAAGGTGATTATTTTAACCTCGCCCCGATCAGCAACAGCCAATTCCCGTGACAATTCTGCATCCCAGTCAAATGATACTATCCTTTCTGCAAGCACGCCGCCGATACCTGCGATCCGCGCAAGTTCACCGCGTTTTGCATCACGGACTGCGTTTGGAGTACCAAAAACTTCCAGCAATGCCTGATAACGGGAAAGACCGACCCCCGATACCATATTCAAAGCTATGCACAATTCTCTTTCGGTCATAAAATTACCATGCTCTCACTGTTTTTTTCTGAATAATCTGCTCCGCATATTACGATAGCGTACCACAAGAAAACGCACTCCGAAATAAGTCAATGGAGTCATTATCAATGCCCAAAGCAATCCGCCAGCGAAAAAAGCCGCAACAAGCGCAATTCCCATATCGCCGAAAGTACTCCATTTCTGAATAAAAGTCAAATTGGGATCGTTAAATACATTCAACAGTTTTTCTGCTGAATCAGAAGTCAGATCGCCGCTTATTATTTTGTTGCCTATCCAGATCTGCACAGGATAAATAAATACTGCAGTCGGCGGAGTGGTTATAAAAGTTCCGAGAGCAGCTCCTATTTTTGAGCCTCGGAATAAAAATGACAACGGAACAGCTATGATCAACTGGCAGAATACAGGAATGACACAGCCGACAAACATTCCCAAAGCCCAGCCGCGGGCTATATAATCAGGAGTTCCTTTATCGCGCACCATCTTGGTATACATAAATTTGCAGAATCGCACAAATTTATTTGCAGAACGTTTCACGATATCTGTTTTTTTGCGTGGTACTGGAGCTTTATCAGGGAAAAACTCCACAGTTTCCACAGGGATCCATCTTCCGTTTTCATCCTTGAAAAACAAATTTCCCTGAGCATTTCTGCCATATCTTCCAGAGGCGAAACAATCAACTGTTTGCGGTAGAACAACATGATCGCCGCCAATTTTAAGTGATTCAATGCTTTTCAGAGCAATTTGCCTCAACTCATCTTTGAAAGGCGGATTTTTCCGTGCGGCTTTGATTTCTGCCAGTTTTTCAAGAGAAAAACCTTCAAGATCAACAGGTACTTGAGGAGAAATACCGAGAATTGGTCCCCCGTCAAGATCCTTTTCACCATTACCAGAATATCCCTGAACCAGAATAACACTGCTTCGCAGAGCTCTGCCGTCAAGAACAGCACGCTCAACAGGCTGACAGTGCAAACCTGCGTAGATACGGACACCATCTTTTTCAATTGTCAAATCACCAGGATGAACATTGAGACAGGGAATTTTGGACGGCAGATTGGTGAGTGGAACAAAACCAGCAAAAACAGCAAAATCACATTTGTACGGTTCAAGGATATTCCATACCGCCTCTGTCCACAATTCCCGAAGCTCCCGCCGTCTGGGTGTATTGAGTTTAATATCCTCTTCACCATGTTCAAGGTAAAATTTCCTGATATCAAGAGACGCAACGGGAATACCGTATTTTTTTCCGAGTTCAACACACCGACTGCTGTCAGGAGAATCGGTAAAAAGGCACTCCACACGATAAGCAAGAGCAGCATTCGCAGCTCTTTCAAGCAAAGTTTCAGCATTGCTGCCAGTTCCGCTCATGCAAATAACGACCCTCAGCTGACGGTCATCACTCGG
>JAZQYS010000434.1:0-4718 GCA_045633645.1 Victivallaceae bacterium
TTTGAAATTTATCAGTCATTTTTCAGTTTTTCTGTTGATTATCAGACCGCGACCGGAAATTACGCGTTCAAAGAGAGATGATTTATCATCCTGAACAGATGAATTTCCGTCATATTCATTAAATTACACCTTGTTTACTGATTTTGCAAGTATAAAAATATTACAGATTACATACATTATTTGATTTGAACAACAGTTCCCCAATCAGCGGGCGGAAATCCTTCTTTTGTCAGACACCAGATAACGGGGTAATCCGGAGCTTTTGCCGGAGCTTCTCCCATACCGTCAGTAAGATAAATAAATACTGTGGGCGGTTCATCCATATTATTTTCAACATATTTGAACGGTTCAAGAAAACTTGTTCCGCCGAATCCGTGAAATTGCAGTCCCTCTTCGGGCAGCGGATCTTCTGCTGAATATTCTTTTACGGAATGAATGGCAATATCGCATTGGATGACGGTCAATTTATATTCTCCGAAAGCGGCAGTCATACCGCGCAGTTCTGCCAGAAAATCCGGCAGGTCTTCGGTTGTACTTCCGCTGGTATCTATTGCAAGCACGATTTCTATTGACTGCTTTTTAGCGTGTCCGGGCAGGTAGAGTTTTTTCCACACATACCGCCGGGAAGGGGGAAGCCATTGACGCTCTCCGCTGAAAAGCAATGAAACATAATCCAGAAGAACTTTTTTCCAATCAACGGTTGCCGTTTTTTCGTCGTCTTTGATAAGGTCAATTACATTTCCCGGAAGATTGCCGATGCCTTTATTGCCTTTTTTCATTTCCTGCTGAACGGCATTTTTCAGATGATCTTTCCAATCTTCTGCAAGCTCTTCGTCTCTTGCTGGTTGAAAATCGGGGTCGATTACGCCGTCGTGACTTACTGACGGCAGTTTGGCATTGCCAGAAATGGCTTTCCCTGCGGAAGAGCCTCCTTCAGCCTTTCCGTTTTTTTTATTTTTACCTTCATTTTCGTCATCATCCGAATCAGTTGTTTCGTCGCCGTCACCGTCCCCCGGAAGTTTGTCGGAGTCAAAGATGTGTTCATCGTCTTTCTGAAATTGTTCCAATCCGGGAAACATAAGGTCGTAAATTTGTTCGGCACTTTTTCCCTCCCAGCTTGCCTCATGGGGCAGGACTTCCACCTTGAAACCGTCACGATGCAGAAGCAGATCAACTTCGATATCACAGGCAAAGTTGAATTTCTGACGGTTGCGGTTGCCAAGACGCTGAAAATGGCGTAAGGCACAATGCCAGACTTCGTGTCCGATAATGCCTAATCGTTCATCTTCATCCATTTTGGAATAAAATTCCGCATCCATAAACATTTTTGTTCCGTCCGTGGTGGCAGTGGTCATGCGGCTGTCGATGACGGGAATCATATCCAGATGCATGGCAAGGCTGCCGACAAAAGGATGTTTTTCCAACAGACGGCAGCGGTCAAACTGCATCATCTGACGTACTTTGTCTTTCAATGCTTCTTCACAGGCATTGGGTTTGCGGAATTCTTTCATAATTCAAACAGGCTTTCAGGCTTGTATTTCTGCTGAACTGCCGGGTAAAGCGGATGACTTTTTATGATTTTTATCCGTTGCGTACCGGAAAGAGCCAACTCCACATCATTCATAATCATCGCCGCAAAATCGTTGGGGAGAGTTTGGACAAATTTCAAAAAGTTTTCAGCAATAACCGGAAAACTTTTTGCATCTTTTGCCGATTTTACATGATATGCGACGGCGCCGCAGCAGGCATGGAGCAAATCGGCTTTTTGCGGAAGAGGAATCGTTCTGCCGCTTTCCAGACATTCGGCGATATCCACTGTGTCGCTCATATAGTGGACATTTTTATAAAACGCCATAAATTCCGCCGCCGCACCTTGTCCGATCAATCCGGGAATGGTGTATTTTAAGGAACTTTTTCTTTTGTTTTTTTCGGCGATTTTGAGCATGGTACTTACCCTTTCCCAACTTCGGGGACTGGGCCAGCCGCGCTGTAAATTTTCATCAGTCTGAGAAAAAAGCAGTTCCGGACGGAATTTGATGAATCCGGTTACTGCCGGATGCAGATTGTTTTCTTTTGCCCATTCCAGAAAACTGTGTGCTTCTGCGGTAACTTCCACATGCAGAAAACGGTTCGCAAGCGCACTGGACATTGCGCAGGAAACGGCTCTGTCCTCAATGCGGTTACCCGCCGCCATGATGTACCAGGTGTCGGGAACTTTATATAAATTTCCGAGTCTGCGGTCAAGGATGAATTCATACGCCGCGACCTGCAAGGTTTTGTCTGCGGCAGTCAATTCGTCAAACATGATAACACCGCGGCTTGCGGGGTCTCTCGGCCACTCGCCGGAGACCAGCCATTTGACGGAGTTTTCCGCTTCATCAGGAACAGGAAGTCCGCGCATATCCACAGGTTCGCGCTGGGCAAGGCGCACGTCAATGAAACCTATGCCGAGTTCTTTTGTCAACTCCCTGACTGCGGTTGATTTACCCACGCCCGGCGCACCCCAGACCATGATGGGCGGAATCAATGCCGCCGCTGTTGCGTGTTTGGTGTGCAGAACGGAGTCATTTTCCCAGAGCGCATTCAAATTATCCAGCAGGAGTTCTTTTAATTCTTTGATGGATATGGTGGGAATGGAAGAAACTTTTTTCTGATTCATACTTTTTTACCAACCTTTTGCCTGTCTTTTACGTTCTGTTTTTTTTATGATTTGTGCGGTTAAAAATATATCGCTTTCAGTGTTTGTCCGTGTCATGACCAGTTCTTTTCTTGCACGGGTCATTGCCACATAAAGTACGCGGCGTTCCTCTTCAATTTCATCTTCTGTCATCGCTTTGATGTGCGGAAATACGCCGTTCTGAACGCGGAAAATATAAGCGTAATCACATTCACAGCCTTTGGCGCTGTGGACGGTGATCAGGGTGATTTTATCCTCCCCGCTTTTATCATGTTCAAGGACTTCGGTATCCGGATCAAGTTTGAATGCTTCAAGAAAATGTTCCGTATCTGAATACTTTGCCGCAATTTTTATAAGCATCTGCAAATCTTTTTTGCGGTCATCCCAGTTGTCATATTTTTCTTCCAGCAGTCCGGTGATTTCAAAGTATTCAATAATGTCTTTCAGAAGTTCTTCCGGCGGACGGACAGAATCAAAATTCAGCAGAAATGCTCCCAAATCGGGATATTTCGGCATCAGATTGTCTCCCATCATTTTGAGTCCTGCGGTGTGGTCGGACGCATTTTGAATGGAAAGAAAATATTTGAAACTTGTTTTATCTCCCAATTTTCTGTGCAGACACAGGAATCGGTGCCATGCAAGTTCGTGCTTGAAACTTGTCAGTGCTTCAAGCGTTGCAATTACATCTTTGATATGACTTGATTGCAGAAAACTCATGCCGCCGATGAAGCGGTAAGAGATACCGGCTGTCCGCAACGTGTGTTCCATGACCCGGGCATGAGTGGCACTGCGGAACATCAGCATGATTTCAGCGGGCGGAATCCCCCGGCGCAGTTTTGAACGGATATCTTTTAAAATGAAATCCGCTTCATCAAAATCGGAGTGGAAAGTATAAAGATCCGGACCTTTTCCTGCATGTCCCTTGTGTGCGCGCAGGTCTTTTTTGTATTGAACTTTTGCGTTCTGCAAAAGCATGTTTGATATATCAAGAATTTCCTGATTTGAACGGTAATTTTCAGTCAGTTTGAGAATGATGCTGTCGGGCAGCTGATCGCAGAAATTGTGAACGTTTCTGAAATCTGCGCCTCTGAAAGAATAGATGCTCTGAGCATCATCTCCCACACAGAAGAGATTGACTGACGGATATAACGGTTTTAATATCGCCCACTGAATGGGACTGGTATCCTGCATTTCATCCACCAGAATATGCACGAATTTGTTCTGTACCAGACGGCGGAAGTCTATGATATTCTGCAGGTTTTCTGCTGTCATGGACAGAATATCATCAAAATCAATCAGCTTATGTTCCAGTTTGTAGAGCTTGTAGTTTTTTTCAAGTTCTTTGACATAGGCGGGCGTTTCGATCATGGTGGCGGGATAACGCTTGAAATATTCGTCAACATCGGTAAGAGCGTTGTTCATATAAGAAAAAATTGCACAGAGTTCTTCGGCTTTTGGAACCAGAATTTCAGGTGCATTTTGAGGAATGGCCAGTTCATGGCGCAACTTTCTTAAAATGGCGTTCTGATCGTCGCGGTCAATCAATTTGAATCCGGTACAATTAAAGTAACCGTTGTGATGACGCATCAAATCAAGACAGAAACGGTGAAAAGTTCCTACGAACATACGGTCACCCATGCCGGCAACTTCATCATTGAGACGATCTGAAATTTCTTTGGCCGCTTTTCGTGTGAAAGTGAGCAGGGCAATTTTCTCAGCAGGAACATTCAGTTCGCGGTGGAGAAAAAGAGCTCTTGCAATGAGCGTTTTGGTTTTGCCGCATCCGGCACCGGCAAGGACAAGGACAGCCTTTGCGTGATCATTGTAACAGGCGGCACGTTCCTGTTCCATATTCAACGATTCATCCCAGCGTTTCGGAACATCGTTTCCGGCAGTTAAAGCAGAATGATGCTGACAGTTTTCGCAGACAAGTTCTTTGCTTGCCAATAGTTTTTCGGCTTCGCTTTTGTTTTCGAGATCGGTAAGAGGTTCGACCGCATCGCGCAGGTACGCCGTTTGCGCCTGACAAAAGGCGTTATAC
>JAZQYS010000435.1:0-4645 GCA_045633645.1 Victivallaceae bacterium
AACGAAGAAGCGCCGAGGACTATCTCCTCTCCGTCCGCGACGAGGTCAACGCCATGCTGGACAACCAGCAGGTGGGTCTGGAGGAGATCGTCTCCGCGCTGGGCATCAAGCGAACCCTCTCCCAGAGTCCTCTCTATCAGGTGATCTTCTCCCAGCGGCCTGTGGACGCCGAAGCGCTGTGCTTTGGCGGCGAGGGCATTCATCTCGTTGCTCACTGTTTGTCCTCCAAACCTTTGATGATATCGTAGATCTGGACCGTGTTGCCGACGGCATCAATCAGGGATTCCAGCAGTGCCGGATCTCTGAAGCGGCGGGAAATGCCGCTGAGAAGCTGAAGATATGCTTCCTGATCTTCATCGGGGGCAACGGTCAGCACGATAACGCGCACCGGCAGATCATCCTGTCCCTGATAGTCGTCAATCGGATTTTCGCACACACCGATCAGAACGTAGGGGTGAAGAATGTCATTGATACGGATATGGGGCAGGGCAAGCATGTTGCCCACGCCGGTGGTCATCATCTGTTCGCGTTTCCAGATCAGTCTGAAAATCGTGTCTCTGTTAAGTTTGGTAAGATCTGCCGCACGGGTGATCAGATGGTCCATTACCTCCAATTTATTCTTCCCGCCCAAAGTCATGACTGAATCTTTGGTTACAAATTGAATGAAGTCCTGTTTCATCTCTTTTCTCCGTCAAAATATTAAATAGTTTAAAGTTCTGTTTTAATTTGCGGAACGCCTGAATCATCTCTCTGAACTCAAGGCAAACATTCCACACAGATAAAATACCTCTAAAATTTGTTTTGTCAATACTTTTTTTTTGAAAAACATATTACTGAACGCAAAATTTTTCAAAATTTATTAAAAAATCACCGTTTTGAACAGAAAAACAGCCGTTTTTAAGCAGTAAATGTGTTTTCTATGCCTGTTTTGCAGTATTGAAAACAGCGTTGAAGCGGCGGTGCAGTTCTTTGTCGGCATAAGGGTCGGGCGCAGCAGGAACAAGTTCCTCCGGCGTGTAGCCGCTGAATACGGTGTGAACGAGGATATTTTCTCCGTCACGGGAAAAGAGAATCCGCCATGTTCTGAAAGCCAATGTAAAAATACCCCGGTCATCGGGACCGGAAAGGCGCAGACGTTTTGGGTCAATGTCGCGTGTTCCGAGTTGAACACGGCAGAACTCCGCCACATCGGGACCGCCCTCTTTGAAAATAAATGCCGCTTTGTCTGCGGATTCTTCTGAAAAAGCAACTTCTCTGAGCTGAGAGGGAACTTCATCGCGCCACCCGGTTTTTGCGTTGGGAAAGGAATCTGCAAGCGGAATATACGGTTTGATGTCAAGAACCGGTGTTCCTGAGAGCAGGTCAATTTCAGACACTTCCAGAATCCTGCCGCGAATTCCTTCAAGTTTTGCACAGGTGATACCGATGGGATTGGGGCGGTGCGGACTGCGTGTGGCAAAGACGCCGATTTTTTTGCGGTCGCCCCTCTGCGGCGGAGAAACTTTGACTTTCCAGGAATTGACACGGTCAAAGACAAAAATAATCCAGATGCGCTCAACGCCTTCAAGATCGGCGAGGGCGGTTTCAAAGTTTCTGCCGGGGAGAAGTTCGATTTCTCCGCGTTCACCGGTCAAAGTTCCCTGGCGGGGAGCCTCCTGCGTATAACGGTGGCTGCTGCGGACAAATCCTATGCTTTCAAATTCAAATTTCATGATTTACAAGTTCAAATTTTCTGTTTACCTATAATATAACCTGATTTTATTCTCTTTGCAAAAGAGTTTTTCCGGAAGTACAAAATGCGGATTTTTTTTGTTTTTTATGTAAAAACGGCTTGACTTTGCTGAAAATCGGGATATATTATGTTCACAACAAGCGCCCATAGCTCAGTTGGTAGAGCAAATGACTCTTAATCATTGGGTCCTGGGTTCGAGTCCCCGTGGGCGCACCAATTTGAATTTTGCACCGTATGAAAAGTACGGTGCTTTTTTTATTGACATTCCTCAGACGGGATAAGAATTTTTTTGCCCCAGGGGACTTTTGCCTCTTCTGACAGAAACCAGAGAACGGGATAATCGGGAACTTTGTCGGGAAAAGTTCCCATTCCGTCTGTGTAATAAAGCAGAACTTTGGGACGGATTTTTTTATTTTCAATGTACTTGAATACGGGCTTGAAACTGGTTCCGCCGCCGCCGTAAAGTTTGATGTCTTCGGCTTTGAGCAAAGGTTTTTCAGGAGAAAACTGTTCAACATGCTGTATTCTTGAATCACATTGAATGAGTGTCAGCTGATATTTTTTCAACTGACGGATAATGCCGTAGACTTCACCGAGAAATTTCTGAAAGATCTCCTGATCGATGGAGCCGGATGTATCCACTGCAACGACAAACTCCAGCGCAGGATTGGTGCGCGAGGGCAGATATTGTCCCTGCCAGATAAAACGGCGGGCGGGAGGAAGCCAGTGCGATTCGCCGCCGGAACACTGTCCGAGAAAACGGCGCAGCAGCTGCAGATAATTGATTTTGCTTTCTCTGAAAGACTCCACGAGCATTTCAAGTTCTCCCGGCAGACTGCCGTAAGTCATGCGGTAGTGCTGTCCGGCTTCAATGATGCGTTGACGCCAGACTTCGCGGATTGCCGGATCGCAGGAACAGTCCGCTTCCTGTGTGTCATCGTTACCATTATCGTTCCCGTCTTTATGACCTTCGGCGGAACGGGTGCCGCCGTCGTTCTGCGTTTTTCCGCAACTGTTGCTTCTGCCGGTGCCGTCGTGATCAGGAGTTTCTTTTGAGTTTTCCTGATTGGAGTCTTGCGTGTTACCGTTTTCACAGGACGATTTTTCCTCTTCCTCTTTTTCTTCCTCCTGTTTTTTTTCTTCTTCCAAGGGCAGGGGCGGCAGGGAGACAACTCCGGCACTGTAAAGATGAACGTCGGCATCAAAAGAACGCTGACAGCTGACGTCCGGGAGTTTTTCAAGAATCTTTTCAACTGGCTGATATTGCGGGAAAAGATCGGCAAAGTCCGGTTTGCGTGCCATAGTGACTTTTTCAACTTTGAGAAGATTGTAAACTTCTATGTCGCTTGCAATATCAAAGCGTTTTAAGTCGTATTCCTTGCGCCTGAAAGAGTGGCAAAGAGCCGCCGTCCAGATGGTGTGGGCAACGACTGCCGCCAGAGTTGCCGGCGGCTTGGCGCATATCCAGTCCGGACGGATGTAGATGACTTTGCCGTTGGTGGCGATTGTGTGGATACGGCTGTCATTGACGGCAATAAAGGGAATTTGTATTCCCAGTCTGCCGACAAACGGATGGCGGAGTATGAGCTGCGCCCGGGCGTCTTCGCAGAGAGCAAGAGCCTTTTCTTCAAGGGAGAGTTTTTTCATGCGGTCCTCCAGCGCAGGGCTTTACCGTGTTTTTTAATCCACTCTTTATAAGACGGGTGGGTGATAAGTTTCATACAGTCGTGTCCGGATTGTTTGCCGGACTCCATTGCATCGAGCATGGTCATGGCGGCAAAGTCTCCGGGCATTTCAAGAGAAATCCTGAAAAATCCGGCAAGGCGCAGTTCTTCGCTTCCGGCACCGGTGTTCCAGACCATGCGGCTGAGGGCAGAGGCAAGCGCGTAGCGTTTGGCAAGGTCGGAAGGAATTTTGACTTCTGCTTCAGGGTCAAGCATCATCTGCAGAACATTCTGCATTTCCTGATAAAGATTGTAAAAGCTGATGGCCTCAAGTCCTGCGGAGTTGCCGACAAGTCCGCAGATCATGCTGCGGAGAAGTTCCTGCTGCGCATCGGCGGGGATACGGTCAAAGAGGACGCTCACCCTTTCCCAGCTGCGGGGCGTGGGGAATCCGCGTTCAAGGTTCTGGGTGTTTTCGTTGGTATCTGCCAGCAGGTCGGGTTTGTAGCGCATGAGACCGGTGACGGCACCGTGAATACCGGATTTGAGAGCCCAGGAAATCCAGTTTTGGGGGTCGTAGTCCAATTCAACGTGCAGAAATCTGTTGGCAAGAGCCGAACTCATGGCGACGGCGGAGGCGTTGTCTTCAATGCGGTTTCCTGCGGCGACGATAAGCCAGTTGTCGGGCAGGCGGTAGTCATCTCCGAGTTTGCGGTCAAGAATCAGTTCGTATGCCGCTGTCTGAATGGTGCGGTCACAGGCGGAGAGTTCATCCAGAAACAGAATGCCCCGGCTGTCGGGATTCCGGGGATAGACCGCAGAAATCTTCCAATGCACACCGTCCTTTTCGGGAACGGGGAGACCTTTGATGTCAATTGCTTCCATTTGCGCCAGACGCAGGTCAATGAAGCAACAGTTGTTTTTTTCGGCAACGCTTTTTACGATTGCGCTTTTTCCGGCTCCGGGGGGACCCCAGACCATGACGGCAGGCAGGCGGTTGTCGGGAGAACTCCAACGCTCTTTGAGCAGAAAGTCAAGCATTTCTTCAAGTTGACGGGCGGAAATTTTGTTGCAGGTATCAAGGTCCATAATACAGTTTCCTTTTAATAAAATTGACTTTGTCCGCAGTACGGACAGAAAAATATTGATATTAAACTTTTAACTTCAAAACTTTTTTCAATAAAATACTTCGCTTTTTTTGAAAAGAGGTGAGGGGTTCGGGGAAGGGAAAAAACAACCCTGCCCAACA
>JAZQYS010000436.1:0-3404 GCA_045633645.1 Victivallaceae bacterium
AAACACTTTTTACACCAGTATACTGGTGTAAAAAGTGTTTCTTTGTTCTTTTCATTTTTTTTCTCCTTTTGGGGGATTTTGTAAATGTTTGTATGATTCGGAAAAATTGATTTTGATTTTTTCAGAGGGGAAACTTCTGCCGGTCCGTACTGCTTCAAAAACTTTTTGGGCACAGATTTTTCCCAAACGGGTATGAAAATCGTCAAGATGTTCAAAAAGAAAAGAACATTCCAGGTGCGGATAGTCGTTTTTTAACTTCTGATAGACGTTTTCTGAACCGAAATAAGGGAAATACGGATGGAAGTCCGGCAAATCTTTTACTGCTTCAGCAAAAGCTGCCTGGTATTTTCCTGAACAACGGACGGCATCAATACTATATTTTCTGATAATTTCAGGCAGTTTCTTTTTTAACGTTTTGGTATCGGTCAAATGACACTCCGGATGCCAGACAAGTCCCTGTTTGGTGATTTCATCGATCATTATTTCAGAAACCGCATCTTCAGGGGAAATGATTGCAAAATTCTTTTTGCCCAGACGGATGCCGGTTCGGACGTATTCACGCATCCAGAATTCTTCGTCAACTGAAATGATGTTTTGCGGCGGCAGTTGGATATGACAGTTTTCCGCCATTCCGGTCAGAGCATAAATGATTTTACTGTTATCCGGAAGCGGCTCGTTACGGAAATGCCCGAGAGTGGTTATTACAAGGGCATCCAGACCGAGACGGCGGATGACTGCCGGAATATCATTATCGGGCGGCAGCTGGATCATCCGGAGCAGAAAATCACACTGATAGGTAAATTCTCCGCAGAATCCGGTAAGCCATGCCGGGGTGTTGACGTATTCATTTTCCCGCCCCTGTTCAAGCACAAGACCGATGACAGATTTGTTTTTGCCCGTTGAAAGAAAAGTACCCTCTTTGCGGGATTTTTTATAAATCACCCCTTCGCGGGTCAACTCATTCATGCAATTTAAAAGCATGTAATTGCTGACGCCCAATACTTTTCTGAATTCGGCAACCGTTGGAATCCTGCCGTCCTGCGCATGGGCAAGAGCATAACGCATGAAACGTTCCCGTAATTCTGTTTTCTTTCGGATCGATGCACCAGTTTTCATTTTATGTTTCACTTTTTATTGGAACATAAATAATATAGCCCGGGTGTTCTTTCAAGTCAAGGAAGAAGTTTGAAAATTTATCTTTTTTCTTTCTGCAACAATATTGTTTTCAGCAATTTATTTTATTATATCCAAAGACCAGAACGATGTATTTTTTGCCGCAGTATAGATCCACTTGCCGTTGGTGAAGTCGGGGCAGGGGACAGGCGCACCGCCCAGCGCCACAGACTGTTCAGACAGTGCCGTAATGCTCATCCAGGCGGCGCAGTCGTAAACGTTTATCGGCGTTTCAGTATGGTTGCGGACGGAATCAATAAAGGCTTCAAGGGTCAAGATATCGTATCCGCGTCTGCCTGAAGCAACTTTATCTTTATACTTTTTCCAAATCGGATGATCGTATTTTTCGTAAAAGGATTCTACCGGACTCCATTCGTGAGTTTCTGAAATACTTCCGGACGGGTCGCGTTTTTCAACACAGGGACTTATTCCTTCAATATAAATACCGCCTGCATTCTCAAGCCAGATACCGTTTGTCCCCTGAATACGGCAGTTGCGGGTGTAGGGACGGGGCAGGGAAACGCCGTGGGTGATGGTGATGTTTTCCCCGTTGGCACAGTGGATAATCGTTGTGATAATATCCCCCTCGTTGAAACGGACATCGTCCAATCCTGCATGTTTTTTGACCGCCAGACTGAAGCCGCGGGCTTTGGTCGCGTGAGAGGATACTGAAAGAAAACGGTTGCCGCGGTTGATATTAAGTATCTTGGCAACCGGACCGAGACCGTGTGTCAGATACAAATCTCCGTTGCGCCTGAGGTTATGGCGGCAGCGTTCAAGTCCGGAGAGATATTCCTCTGCCATTTCTTTGCCAAGGTAATGTTCATAGCCGCATTCGCAGTAGATCAATTCTCCGAAAAGTCCCTGCCGGACCATATTGAGAACCAGAAGTTCATCTCTGCCGTAACAGCAGTTTTCAAGCATCATGCACGATACGCGGGTTTCTTCTGAAGCGTGGACAAGCTGCCATAACTCTTCTATTGAAGACGCGCCGCCGACTTCAATTGCCGCATATTTGCCTTTTTTCATGGAGTCGCGGGCAATTTTCAGATGTGAGTTCCACGAAGTCGGAATAAAGACGGCTTCCACTTCAGGATCATCCAGCAGTTCGCGGTAATTGCGGTAAACTTTGGGTGTATCAACTTTGCCTGAGAGGATTTCAAGAATTTTGTCAATGCGTTCCTGTTTCAAATCACAGATGGCGGAAATCCGGACATCGGACATCTGAAGTATGGAAAAAAGCAGCGTTTCCGTTCTTGATCCCAAACCGATGATTCCGATATTGACAACTTGTTTTTCAGACATGACGAATGACTCCTGATTACCCGGATAATATACCACACATTTGCATTTTTAGCAAGAGAAATCAGGAGAAGTTACCGCAAAATCGCGTTTGATTGACGGGCAGAACAGACTTTGCCGTCTTGCCGTCAGTAACTCTTATGCTTTTCCGGGCTTTATATGTGATAATTTCAGCCATGCGTTGGATTTGTAGCGCAAATAGAAACCGCTGATCCGGACCACCCAATCCCATATCATGGCAATCCAAACCGCCAGCACGCCGCTGTTTATCCAACTTGCGATCAAATAACTGCTTCCGACTCTCACAACCAACATTGAGCCAACCGAAATCAACATCGTCAGGCGCACATCATTCATTGAACGCAATACACAGGGAAACATAAATGAACCCGGCCACATGATCATTCCCAATCCATTATGGATCAATATCAGATAAAATGCCAATTTTTTGGTTTCTGCATCTATCTCATGGAAACACATCAATATAAAAGGCATCAGGGCAAATACCATAAGATTCCACAATATGTGACTTGTGTACCCCCATTTCATCATCTTTTTTACATAATAGCGTATTTGTTTCTCATCTCCGGCGCCGACTGCTCTGCCCACGACCGTTACCACCGCCAGACAAAATACATTGCCGCACACACAGCCGAAATAATCCACCATATTGGCAACTGCATTGGCTGCTATTTCTCTTGTGCCGTAAGAAGCAATCAAACCGAGAACCAAAACTCTGCCGAATTGAAAAACGCCGCTTTCGATTCCTCCGGGAATACCTATATAAAGAATCTTTTTGACAAATTGCCATGAAATACGGCACCCCTTTTTAAATTCAATAAAAATCATTCCGGAACGGTCGGTAATCATGAATGTAATGATTATCATCGCCAGCAGCCGGGCAAATAATGTCGCCCATGCCGCTCCGG
>JAZQYS010000437.1:0-4430 GCA_045633645.1 Victivallaceae bacterium
TCACAATTCCAATCAGAGAAATCAAAAGAAAACTTTTCCAATCCTCTCTGATCGCCTGTTTGAACTTTTCACGGTTGGACTTTATCAAAAGCAGTCCCGAAAGAGAGAGCGTTGCCATAAAAAAGCGCAGAAAGTTAAAAAGATAAGTGTTTAATTTATCTCCCTCTTCCCCGAAAAGCCATCTGCCTGCAACGTAAAAACTGCCCCATGCCGCAGTTGCCGCCAGCCCCAGCAATAGACCGATAAGTGTTTTCATAATAAAAATATCCCCGTTTTTCAACAGGAGTATAATATAGCATAAATATTTACAGAATCAACTCTTTTTAACGGGATCGTTTTGCTGTTGAAAGAGAGCTGAAAGTTGGAAAACCGGATTTTTTTATTCGCAGTTTGCATGTTTTTGCTGCTTGAAAAAAAAGTAAACGCAGTTAAATTATATTTTCGGATGTATAAAAATATATTTGACCAATGATTGCCCGTATGAAAATTTTCGGCGGAAATCTGTTGCAGGAAATATAAAATGAAAAAATTTTTTGATTTGCCGCTTGGCACAAGATTTGTTTTTGATGAAGAAAGTGAAACGCTTACCCTTGTTTCCCTGTGCGGAGCCGGCTGCGGACAGAATGGTGCCGAGGGAGATTACTCCAACTCAGGATTGTTTATTGCCTGTGTGGATAACCACCGTCTTGAGGGTAAAAAGCTCAAATATAAAGTTGTCAATTGCAACGATGAAAAATTTGAATTTCAGGTGTTTGACGAAAATAAAACCATTCAAGTTTGCTGTATCTGGCAGTTTGATGAAAGTTGCGGTGTTATTTCCTGCAAATACACGCTTGGTAATACTTCTGAAAAAAGCATAACGCTCCGCCGTGCGCTGCCGCGCTGGGTGTTTTCTCCGGGGAAATACGGCGTATACTCTCAGCAGAACCGCTGGGGAAACGAGAATCAGCTTCAGCACCACGCTCTTGCTGATGCGGAACTTTGCTGGCACGGCAAAGGAACGAGAACCACTGTAACGTCTTCTCCCTGGTGTGTTCTTGAAGATGAAGAAAACGCTTCCGCTGTTGCCTTTCACGTCATCCCCTGCGGCAGTTGGATGATTGATATTCAGCCTGAAATTTTCAGTAATGAGTCTCCGTCGCCCTGCGTGACAGCGGGCTTGAGAGATTCTGATTTGTTTATGGTGCTTTCTCCCGGAGAAAGCATTGTTCTGCCGGAAGTCCTTGTTCAAAGTGTTCCCGGCGCGGCATTGGGCAGGGCAGGGGCGGGAATCCAGCAATATATGCTCAAACGTCTGCCTGAAACGCTGCATTTGCCGCCGGTGCTTTATAACGGCTGGCTGTACCGTTTTACCAACTTTACCCGTGAAGAGTTGCGGGAACAGCTTGCTTCTGCCAAAGAGATGGGCTGTGAAGTTTTTATCGTAGATGCGGGCTGGTTCGGTAAAGATGCCAACTGGTCTGCCGCCGTTGGAGATTGGGAAGAAAAGCCGGGTGTTCCTTTTTTCGGAAACATGGCATCCTTTGCCGATGAAGTCCGTGCAGCGGGGCTGAAATTCGGTTTCTGGATGGAAATTGAGCGTTTCGGCACTTATTGCTCTGCAAGAACGGAACATCCGGAGTGGTTCCCAGAACACTCCGTGCGTATAGATTTGACACAGAAGGCTGCCGCGGAATATCTTTTTAATACCGTTGCCGGAAACATCCGCAAGTTTGGTGCGGAATATATCAAAATCGACTTCAACGCAGCGCTGGGTTTTGATGAAAGCGGTGCGGAGTTTTATTATTACAGCCGGGAATTTTCAGGTATCCTTGAGCGTTTGCGCAAGACTTTTCCCACGCTTATTATTGAAAACTGCGGATCAGGATCTCTGCGGAACGATCTTGCGACCATCTGCCTTTACGACCATTGGTTTGTGAGTGACAATGCGCACCCGTTTGAAACTTTATCCATCCGTCAGGGGGCATTTATGCGGACGTTGCCGGGAAGGTGTCTCAACTGGATTGTTACCCGTCCGGCACCGGAGCGCAGAACGCCGGTAACGGATGATCTGCAAGTTATGGCATGTACAGCCGCGACCTGGGATGAAGCGGGGCTTTTCAGCGTGAACTATGTTATGCTTTCAGGACTTCTCGGCGTGCCGGGATTTTCCGGCGATCTTGCGGGGCTTTCCTGTGAAGTAAAAGCCCAAATGGCGGAATATATCCGTTTTTATAAAAAGAACAGAGAATTTTTTGTCAACTCTCATGTTTATCTGCTGACTCCTTTTGTTCCTTTGAAGGAATACGAAAACTATTGTGTTTTCCAGATGCAGGGAGAAGGAACGGATGAATCTCTTGTTTTTGTATTTTCAAACGGCATGTCTCGCCGGGCGGTGCGTCAGTTCAAACTCTGCAATCTTGATGCAAGAAAGAGTTATCTTGTGGAACAACTTTTTGCGGATAAAAAAGAATCCGTCACCGTATCCGGAGAAACGCTTATGCAGTACGGTATGGAAACCGTTCTTCCCGAAAATCAGCACGTCCGCCATACGGCGGCATTGTACCGGGTAAGGGCAATAAAGAACAAATAAAACTTTTAAACAGACCATGTGGACCTGATGGACCACATGGTCTGCAAAGTTCGGCAAGACCATAAAAAGCCGGTTTGTCTCAAACAACAAATTCCCCGCTTTTTTTGAAAAGTGCTGTTCCCGACGTGGGTAGATAACCCAAATATCCACCTGTGTATAAAATGATTCCTCTTTACAAATACTCCGCTTTTTTTGAAAAAGAGATAGGGGGTTCGGGGGGAAGAGGAAAAACTTTTTTTCTCGTGAAAAAAAGTTTTTCCTCTTCCCCCCGGCTCCCACATCCTTTTAAAAGAAAAGAGAGTTATTTGAATTCTTTGCCCATCAAGGGGATTTTGTTGGTCAGGAATCCGCCGGCGCCCATGGCGATAAGTTCGCGGGCGTATTCGGGATCATCGGCAAAGTAGACGTTGGAACGGAGTCCGAGTTTTTTGCAGACTTCAAAGGTTTCTGGGGTGACGGATTTCCATACCGGCTGAACGAAGCGGCAGCCGAAGTCGGCGCATTTCTGCAGGCCTTCGGGTGTGGCGCGGTTTTCCCAGCCGGGGGTGTGGCAAATTTCAATATCGCGGGAGTAATTGCGGACAAATTGGGCGATTTCGTCAGAGGCGATAGTAAGATATCCTCTGTCGGACATACCGTAATCAAGATAGAGGCGACAGATTTCTTTCATGCCGTCAAAGTCGGCGTAAACCTGAATATTCATGCAAGCTTTGTCACGGAAATTCTTCAAAACCTCCTCAAAGGTCGGGATTTCAAGCTGCGGATAAAGCGGTTTTTCAAGACGTTCTTTGCGGAAACAGTAAGAAAAGTTGAGTTTTTTAAGTTCCGCAAGTGTGTGTTCTTCAGGTGCGCCCATTCCATTTGATGTTCTGTCAATGGTTTTGTCATGCAGAACGATCGGAACGCCGTCGGCAGTCATGCGCAGATCAAATTCAATGATATCCGCTTTGCAGGAAACAGCGCGTTCAAAAGCGGGCAGGGTGTTTTCGGCATCGTCAAAAGAGGCGCCGCGGTGGGCGGTCAAGACAACATCTTTGCTTGAATATAATTGATCAAGAGTCAACATTTTTTTTCCTTTACTTGATTTCAATAAGCTCAACATGATCAATCCAGCATTTGCCGGTGCTGTTTGCCGGAATGAAAAGAGCGATATAGGGTTTGTTTTTTCCGAACTTTGCGGGAGAAGTGAAAACTTTTTCAACTCTTATCCAATAGTTTGTTCCGCTGACACTGGTGCGGTAATCGTTGAATACATGACAGGGTACGGCAGGCTGTCCGCCGAAACGGATGAGGCCCTTGAAGCCGGGGGTAAGATCCTGAGTCCGGAGATAGAAACTTAATTTGTAACGGCGATTGGCCTGAAGCGGGAGCGTTTGTCTTACCGCATAATTTTTCCCTTCCAGACGGACGGAGGAACCGCAGGTCAAAAACACCGTTTTATCAAGAGTGATCTGCTTGACGCCGCTCCATTTGCCGATTCTGTTCTTTTTAACGGGCTGATCAAAATCTCCGGTCTGAATCAGGTTGTTGGAAACGGGGGCTTTTTTCAGCTGAATAATTCCGCTGTATTCGGGTTTGTTGGCTGTTTTGAGGAACCAGGCATAGTAACTTGGTGTGACCTTTTTGTTTTGCAGTTTTCTGTTGCGGGTGAAGTTGCCGATGATATATTCTCTGTCGGCAAGTTCCGGCAGGGCACTGCGCGGAATTTTGACTTCTGCGGTCCATTTCTTTCCGGGATAAACGGCTGTTTTGACTTCAAAACGGCTGTTGTAGTTGAACGTTGCAGAGTGTCCTGTGTGTTTCAAGTCCGCAGTTGTTCCGGCGGAATTGAAGATGAATTGATACAGAAAATCGGATG
>JAZQYS010000438.1:0-8592 GCA_045633645.1 Victivallaceae bacterium
GATGACGGTTTGAAACCTGTGCAGAGGCGTATCCTCTGGGTGCTGCATGAAGTTGATGACGGCAGAACCCACAAGGCGGCGAATATTGTCGGTAACACAATGCATTATCATCCCCACGGCGATGCCTCCATCGGGGATGCAATGGTGGTTCTGGCGAATAAAGAATACTTTATCTCCAAACAGGGAAACTTCGGAAATATCTTCACCGGCAGTCCCGCTGCTGCACCGCGTTATATAGAGTGCAGTCTTTCTCCGTTGGGACGTGAGGTGCTGTTTTCTGATGAAATTACTGAACTTGTGGATTCCTATGACGGCAGAAGCAAGGAGCCGGTTGTGCTTCCGGTAAAGATTCCCAGTCTGCTGATGCTCGGCAGTGACGGTATTGCTGTAGGTATGGCGACGAAGATTATGCCGCATAACTTCAATGAATTGCTGCAGGCTCAGATTGCCGCATTGCGCGGGGAGCCGTTTGAACTTTATCCGGACTTTCTGCAGGGCGGACTTATGGATGCCCGTGAGTATGCCGACGGCAACGGAAAAATTGTTCTGCGTGCCAAGATTGAAATCGACGGCAGGGAACTGGTTATCAGGGAAATTCCTGCGACGACGACGACTGAAAGTCTGGTTGCCTCTATTGAAAAAGCGGCTGAGAAGAACAAAATCCGCGTTTCAAGTATCAATGATTACACGGCGGAAAATGTTGAGATTCGCGTGGTGCCGATGCGCGGAGCTGATCCTGAAAAGACATTGCAGGCACTTTACATGTATACCGATTGTGCGGTATCTATTTCGGTCAATATGACGGTTATCTGTGACCGCAAGCCGACACAGATGACGGTGCATGATGTGATTGTCCGCAATACTGAAAAGTTGTTGGAGTACCTCAATCTTGAACTTGAAAATGAGTATAATCGTCAGTCTGAACTCTTCCACGCCAAGACGCTGGCGCAGCTTTTCTTTGAACACCGTATCTATAAACGGATTGAGGAATGCCGCAGTGAAGAAGAGGAATATGCTGAAGTTCACGCAGGACTCGCGCCTTACCGTCCGCTGCTCAGACGGGATGTGACCGATGAGGATATTGACAAACTTCTGGCATTGCCGGTGCGGCGTATCAGCCGTTTTGATATAGAGAAGAACCAGCGGGAATTGCGGAAGATTCTGGATACGATGAAACAACTCCGCCGGAATCTGTCGCATCTCAACGATTATGCAATTGAGTATCTGCAGAAACTGCTTGAGAAATACGGCAAGAACTATCCCCGCCGGACGGAGATTGAACACTTTGATAAAATCGACCGTCAGCAGGCGGCACTGAGTAATATCAAAGTCGGCTGGGACCGCAAGAACGGCTATATCGGCACTAAAGTCAAAAGCGATGATACGGTACTGTGCAACGAGTTTGACCGTCTGCTGTGTGTGACGAAACAGGGAAAATATAAAGTCATTGCCATACCTGAAAAAGATTTTGTCGGCAAACTCTATGACTTCCGCCGTTATGATACGGAACTTTGCTACGGCATTATCTACCGCGAAAAGAAAAGCGGCAAATATTACGGTAAACGCAGTATGATCGGCGGTTTTATTCTTGACCGCGAGTATCAGCTCTGCCCGGAAGGCTGCCAGCTGGAACTGCTGACGCCCCGTGCTGATGCGGTTTATGTTATTGTTGAAACCGATGGAAGAGGACACGTTTCTGAACGTGAAATCAATTTGATGGAGCTTCCTTTGCGTGTGCCGAAAGCCCGCGGATTCCTGATTTCGTCCAAAACGGTGAATAAGATTGCTCATTCCCGCTACCTGACGGAAGAGGAGCTTGCAACGCTGACGCCGGTGGAGGATTCTTCTGATGACGAAGAAGAAACTGCTGATGTTGCGGAAGCGGAAGAAACCGTTGAAGAAACTGTGGATAAAATTGCTCCGGTCCGTTTGCGGATTAAACGCAATCCCCTGCCGGAACTGCCGGTTTTGATTGAACCGGGCATGATTCCCGAAGCGGCGGTTGTCCCCACTGTTGTAGAGAATGTTGCGGAAACGCCAGCGGTTGAAGAAACGCCCGTTGCGGAAGAAGCACCTGCTGTTGAAGAAACATCCGTTGTTGAAGAAACACCCGTTGTTGAAGAAACATCCGCAGAGGCGGAGGAAATTAAAGCAGAAGAATCCGCAGAGCCTGAAGAAGGAGATGATACACCGGAAACATCCGGCGGCGATACGTTCTTCGGAGAGGATACTGAAAAGCCCGCAAAAGAAGATAAACCCCGGCGCAGTAAGAACCGCAAACGCGATTACGATGATGATGACTTCGGAATCATCCAGCCGGAATTCGGATTTTAATATGAGAGCAGACCGCATTATTCATATTATATTATATATAATTCTGCCGGTACTGCTTTTGTTTTTAACTTCATGCGTAACTGAACGCGTTGAAAAACGTCCGGTGTATCCCTTTGCTTTTGCGCCCGGCGAAAACAACGGCAGGACTCTGGGACGTCATTATAAACCCGCAGAACGGTTGCCGCGCAGTCAGTATACCGGACGCGGAGAGCACCGCAGAGAAGATTTTGTGCCTGCCCGTCTTGAACGTTTTTCCGGTAATCCCCATCTGGTCCGTTAAGTGAAAAATAACGGCAAAAAAACGATAATTGCCATTTTTCGTCTCCAAAAGCCCGAAAAAACGCGAAAAAAATCAAAAAACGACTGGAAAAAGTGGCTTTAACGTGTTACATTAAATGAACGCACATTGTGGACTATTGTATTTTTGTGTCTGCAAAGTGTGTAAGGTCGGTCCGGGGTTCGGTAAGAGTCAGGGATCGGGGCAGTAAGATGACAGCGAAAAAGGCAGTGCGAAAAAGCCGGCTGTGGAAACCGGAAACGGTTTTGTAAGATTGCTCCGGTGACTGTTTCTTAACGGGTTCCGGATAAGTGACCGGATGTTAAGAAGTGTAATTTGTTTAAAACAAAGTAAAAAAGGTGATATTCGGGTCCGCAAAGTTGCGTTGTCTGAAGCAGCGGAGGGAAGAACCGTTGCCGGGTGCGAAAACTTTTTGAAATTGAGCGTGTGCGAAAATGCTCGAAGAAAAAAGTTCCGGCAGGCAGAGGACGGGGAAGCGAAACGGCAGGGACAGAATATCAGAACCAAAAAAGGCAGCCGTCCGGGTGGACGGCAGTCTCAAATGACATGGGGAACCAATCATGGAAGTGAGAGCTTTGACCAAGAATGTGCGTATCTCTCCGGAAAAGGCGCGTCATATTTCGCGCTTGATCCAGGGAAAGAGCGTCTCCGAGGCACTGGCTATCGTCGACCTGAGCCCGCGTAAAGCGGCGGCTTTGATCGGCAAGACCCTGCGCTCGGCGATTGCCAACGCCGAAAACAACTGCGATGCAAATCGCAAAGCGCTGGTCGTCAAGGCGGCGCTGGTAAGCCCGGGACCGATCATCAGACGTTTCCGGCCTAAGGCGCGAGGTTCGGCGGGACGGATCCGGAAACGGACCAGTCACGTGGAAGTCATCCTGAGCGACATGCAGTAAAGAAAAAGGAAAAAATCGTGGGACAGAAAGTTAATCCTATCGGATTGAGGACCGCCCTGACCCGTAACTGGGAATCCCGCTGGTTCGCTGACAAGAAGGTCGGCGGCCGCACTCAGTTCGGAGAGTGGCTTCACGAGGATCTGGCGATCCGCAACTTCATCAAAACGAAGTTTGCTGCAGCTGCAATCGCCCGGATTCAGGTTGAACGTTTTGCCAATCGTGTACGTGTGACCATCGTGTCCGCCCGTCCGGGTGTGCTGATCGGCAAAAAAGGTGCAGAACTCGAAAAACTCCGTGCTGAAGTTGCAACTCTGGCAACCGGCAAAGAAGTTTTTGTTGAAGTTTCTGAAATTCGCCGTTCTGAAACCAACGCTCAGTTGGTTGCAGAAAGCATTGCACAGCAGCTGGAACGCCGTATCGGTTTCCGTCGTGCAATGAAACGTGCTATTCAGAGCGCAATGGAAGCCGGTGCCGATGGCATCAAGATCAATTGCGCCGGTCGTCTCGGCGGTGCCGAGCTGGCTCGTGAAGAGCAGTACAAAGAAGGTCGTGTTCCGCTTCACACGCTGAAGGCGAACATCGATTATGGTTTCACCGAAGCAAACACGACTGCCGGAAAGATCGGCGTCAAGGTTTGGGTGTGTCACAAGGACTCTGCGGAGGAAGAGAATTATGCCGTTAATGCCAAAAAGGGTAAAGTACAGAAAGGTTCAGCGCGGAAGTAACGCCGGACTCGCCACTACCAATAACAAATTGGATTTTGGCGATTATGCGTTGCAGACCCTGACCCGTGGGTACATCACCAATAATCAGATCGAGGCCGCCCGTGTGGCGATCAACCGTCATTTGAAACGTCGCGGTAAAGTGTGGATCCGTATGTTCCCGTACCGTTCATTCACCAAGAAGCCCTTGGAAGTTCGTATGGGTAAGGGAAAAGGTGCGGTCGAAGGTTGGGTTGCTCCCGTCCTTCCCGGTCGTGTCCTGTTCGAGATCTCCGGCTGCAGCGAAGCTGTTGCCAAGGAGGCCATGAGCCGCGCCGCCAACAAACTTTGCGTGCGCTGCAAGTTCCTGGCACGCGAAGCATGAGGTAATAGGCCATGAATAACAAAGAAATACGTGAGTTTTCCGATGCAGAACTCGCCGCAAAAGTGGTTGAGCTGCAGCGGGAGAAGTTGAATCTCAAGATCCAGTCCCGTACCGGACAGCTGGAGAAAACCGCCCGTGTCCGTCAGGTCCGTCGCGATATCGCCCGTTGTCTTACCGAACAGGCGGCCCGGGCTGCGAAAGCAGAGGTGAAATAATGAGTGACGCAGCTGTTGTTTCCCGCGGGATCCGCAAAGAGCGGGTCGGCGTCGTGGTCAGCGACGTTCAGGATAAGACGATCGTGGTGAACGTTGAGCGCCGTACTGCGCATCCGCTCTATCACAAAGTCGTTAAAGTCAGTAAAAAATTCGCCGTTCACGACGAGAACAATGAAGCCCGCAAGGGTGACACTGTCCGCATCGTTGAAACCCGTCCGCTGAGCCGTAACAAGCGTTGGCGCCTGGTTGAAATCGTTGCCCGTGCGGCGCGTGAAGAGTAATCCTCCGGAGGTAATTCATCATGGTACAGATGCAGAGTATTCTGGAGGTCGCCGATAACTCCGGCGCCAAGAAGTTGCTCACCATTACGGTGCTCGGCCAGGGCAGAACTGTTGCCCGGGTCGGAGATATTGTCAGCTGCGCTGTCGAGGAAGCTATTCCCGATGGTTCAGTTAAAAAAGGACAGCGGGTTCGTGCGGTTATCGTGCGGACAGTGGCTAAGATCCGTCGTCCCGATGGTTCTTATCTGCGGTTTGATGAAAATGCTGCGGTTCTGGTCGATAAGGATAACAACCCGATCGGTACCCGTATTTTCGGACCTGTTGCCCGCGAACTGCGCGACAAGAACTTTATGAAGATCATTTCGCTCGCGCCGGAGGTGTTGTAATAATGAATAACTACCACGTCAAAAAAGGCGATAAGGTCGTAGTCAATTCCGGCAACTATCGTGGTGCCGAAGCGACTGTCACCGCAATTCTGCCTCAGAAGGACCGCGTTGTTCTGGAGCTTGCTGCCGGAACCCCCAGCAACCTGGGCAAACGCACCGTCAAAAAGAGCAAGGCTAATCCGAATGGCGGACTGGTCGAGCGTTCTGTTTCCGTTCACGTTTCCAACGTCGCTCTGACCGAGGAAAGCCTGAAGGCGAAACAGGAAGCCAAGGCCGCACGCCGTGCTGCAAAGGCTGAGGAGAAGTAAAAAATGCCGGATATGAAGAAAAAATACGTTGAAGAAGTGAGAGCCGCTCTTCAGAGCAAGCTTGAGCTGAAAAACGTCATGCAGATTCCGAAACTCCAAAAGATTGTTATCTCCACCGGTGTCGGAACTGATATGGAACGTGATGCCATCACCGAAGCCAAAAAACATCTGGCTGAGATGACCGGTCAGGAACCCGTCATTTGCAAAGCCCGCAAGAACGTTTCCAACTTTAAACTCCGCGTCGGCATGCCCGTCGGAGTTATGGTGACCCTGCGCGGCAACCGCATGTACGAATTCCTGGATCGTTTCGTCCACAACGCCCTTCCGCGTGTCCGCGACTTCCGCGGTCTGCCGAAGAAAGGCTTTGATGGCGTTGGCAACTACAATATCGGTATGCCGGATGTTTCCGTTTTTCCGGAAATCGATACTGATAAGTTGAAGTATCCCCTGGGTGTCAACATCGCATTTGTCACCAGCGCCCCCACTGACGCTGCCGCATTTGAGTTGTTGAAGATGATGGAAGTTCCGTTCGAGGAATAATGAAAGGGTGTAAAAATGGCAAAACTCAGTTTGATTGTTAAGGCTGCACGCCCCAATAAGTTCCCGGTCCGGAACTATACCCGTTGCAAAGCTTGCGGACGTCCGCGTGCTTACATCGGCAAGTTTCAGCTCTGCCGTATCTGTTTCCGTGAACTGGCCTCCAAAGGACAGATCCCGGGCGTGACCAAGGCCAGCTGGTAATTTAAAGGAGAGCGTAAAATGAGTATGCAAGATCCGATTGCCGATATGCTCACCCGTATCCGGAACGCCGGTTCCGCAGGTCTCAAGAAGGTCGCTATGCCGACCTCCCGCGAGAAGGTTGCGATTGCCGAAGTTCTCAAGGAAGAAGGATATATCGGTGGATATGAGATCACCGGTGAAGGCGTCAAACGCGACCTGGTTATTGATCTCAAATATTATGATGGAAAAGCAGTAATCTGTGGTCTGGAGCGCGTCAGCAAGCCCTCCTGCCGTCGTTATTGCTCAAGCAGCGACATCCCCCGTGTGCGTAATGGACTGGGCACTGTTGTTCTGACCACCAGCAAAGGTGTCATGAGCGGCCGTCGTGCAGCCCAGGAGCGTGTGGGTGGTGAAATCATCTGTTACGTCTGGTAATAAAGGAAAGCGCAAATATGTCACGCATTGGTAAAAAAGCGATTGCGATCCCCGCAGGGGTCAAAGTTGCGGTTTCCGGCAATACCGTCACAGTCGAAGGCAAGGCCAAGCTGTCGCTGGATCTTCCCCCGCACGTTGCGGTGGAAGTTGCTGACAATCAGGTGTTGGTCAAACAGGCAAGCGAAGCCAGAGAAGCCGGTGCTATGCACGGTCTGGCCCGCAGTCTGATCAACAACATGGTCATCGGTGTGACTGCCGGATTCAAGAAGGAATTGCAGATCGTCGGCGTCGGTTACAAAGCCGCGCTTCAGGGAAGCAAACTCAATCTCTCTTTGGGATATTCTCATCCCATCGTTTATCAGATTCCGGAAGGAGTCAAAGTCACTCTCAATGAGAATAAGATTCTCGTTGAAGGTGCTGATAAGCAGCTGGTCGGTCAGACCGCGGCAGAGATCCGGCGTTTCCGTAGTCCCGAACCCTACAAAGGCAAGGGAATCCGTTATGTCGACGAGCGCATTGTGTTGAAGGAAGGTAAGTCTGTCGGTTAATCCGGCAGGCTTCAAGGAGATTGAAAAATGTCGGTTACCGATAGAAAAACTCAGCGCGCCCGCCGTCATGCCAGAATCCGTAAAAAGATTTCCGGCACTGCGGAGTGTCCGCGCTTCTGTGTCAGCATCACGACCAACAATATCTATTGTCAGTTTATTGATGATGTCAGCGGCCGTACCGTTGCCAATACCTCAAGTCTTTCTGCCGCGTTCAAAGAGGCAAATGCCAAACCGAACATGGCCGGAGCTGAACTTCTTGGCAAACTGGCGGCTGAAGCTGCCAAAGCGGCGAATATCACCACCGTGGTTTTCGACCGTTCCGGTTACAAATATCATGGACGTGTCAAGGCGATTGCCGAAGCCGCCCGTGCGAATGGACTTAAGTTCTAAGGGGGAACTCCAGCTATGGCAAAACGTGAAATTATTAACGAAGCCGCTGCAAGCGAGTTCGATGAGAGCGTAATCGCAATCAACCGCAGTGCAAAAGTCGTCAAAGGCGGTAAAAACTTCAGTTTCGGCGCCCTGGTTGTTGTCGGCGATCACAATGGTCGCGTCGGCTACGGCTACGGCAAAGCCAACGAAGTTTCAGATGCTATCCGTAAGGGTGGCGAAGCGGCCCGCCGTAATCTCGTCAAGGTTCCGATGAACGGACAGACTCTGCCCCACGAAATCGAAGTTAAATTCGGTGGTGCCCGCGTTCTGCTCCGTCCTGCCAGTGCCGGTACCGGTCTTATCGCCGGCGGTGCTGTCCGTGCGATCCTTGAACTTGCCGGTGTCAAAGACGTTCTGGCAAAGAGTCTGGGTGCTTCCAACGCTACTAACGTTGCGAAAGCCACTTTCAAGGCGATTGAAGGTTTGACCACCCGTGAAATGGCTTATGCCCGTCGCGGAATTGCAGTCAAATCTGCTGATAACAACTGATAGTTCAGGAAGGCGAATAAAATGAAACTTCACGATATCGGTCCCACACCGGGATCCCACAAACGTCGTAAACGCGTCGGCCGCGGTGACAGCTCCGGTTGGGGCAAGACCGCCGGACGCGGTGAAAAGGGTCAGCTTTCCCGTACCGGTGCTGTGCATCGTCC
>JAZQYS010000439.1:0-2128 GCA_045633645.1 Victivallaceae bacterium
ATGATTTGTGATCAAGCATTGAAAGTTTCACGAAACCGTGCTGTAATATTGAAAAAAGTTGGAGATAATATTTACGAATTTGAAAGCCGCTTTGATTCCGGCAGAAGGCAGGGTAGGAATTTTGAAAAGATAGAGAAATGGACTGTGGAAAAATGAAAACAGAGAAGTGGCTGCAGAAAAATTTAAGCCGCAAACTATATTTCGCTCCCGGCGTGGATGAATTGGATCGGGAATTAGAAAATAATTGCTTTGATTTGGTGCTTTCTGCCAGAGAAAGTAAAAAATTTTCTGTTCCGCAAATATGTGATTTATTGACCGCGATCAAAGATAAACAGCAAGCCGATGCTCCCGTGGATCTGCGTTATTATCTGTGGTTTGATGCGTTGGCAAATGCGTTGCGTTTCGGATTTATCAATGCCGCCCATGACAAACTGCCGTTCGGCTGCAAACGGCAAATTGTAGACAGCGAAGCGGAAATCGTACAGGATTTTCTTGCATCTTCTGCCGGAAATCCCTTGGATCTGGCAAATTTCACTGACGATATTAAAGATGATGAAGAACCGGAATTTGTCCTGAAAGTTTATCAGGAAATCATTCACAAGGATTAAAAATATATGACAATCACCCGTAAAAAATTGTTTCTCTTTCTGCTTTGCGGTATAGTTGTGCTTCTTTGCAATGGTTGCATTTCTGCCGGATTTTATCTGTTTTCCGGAAGTGATGATGCTGATTATCCGGAGTATGAAAAATCGGAGTTCTATCTGAAACGCCCTGCCGGACAAATCGTTTGTGAAAAAAAGTTTTCTTCTCCGATGTCGCAGGAAGAAGTCCGGAAATTTGTGGAAGATAATCTTACAGAAGCTCTCGGCGTACTGGTTGCCGCAATACTGCCAAATAAAGAAAAGAAGTTCAATGATTCAGTTCGACTGATCGTATACCGTTTCCCTCAAGCCAACCGGGGGTACATGATGAACAAGGCTCAGCCGCTCGGAATGGGAGTCGGAATGACTTTCGGAGCATTTGAAGTCTTTGATCCGATACTTTTACCTTTTGCAATTTATGAACACATTTTATGTGATGAGGGGGAACGTTATGTAACTGTCTTTTTTGATGCACAGAATCAAAAGACGATTGTTTATGGCTTCAATATTTTTACCGGAGAAATAGCCCGTCCGCCAGTCAAAGCGATCAATTTTATGAATACATATCTGGCATGGTTTGACCATTGTGATGAAGACTATTCCATCGCCGAAAAGGATAGAGATGCCGCAAAACTCTATTACAGTAAAAAGTTTTATCTGACCGATGGAACCTTATGTATTCCCAAAAAGGAAAAAACAGAAAAATGAAAATCACCGGTAAAAAATTGTTAGTATTCTGTTTACTGCTGACGGTAACAGTGATACTGGGAGTGACTCTTTATTGTTTGTCTCTGACAAGATTAAACAACTGCGAATATCATGCAGAAGTTAATCGGCGTGTCACTGAAATGCTTGTTTTGGCGCGAGTGGAAATTCCGCAATATTTAGCAGATAATCCTGATACATCCCAAAAGGAATTTGCAGAATACTGCAAAAAAATCAGAAAAGAACGAAACTTTTTTATTAATGATAATTTAGCTCAATGGAAAAATCCTGATTATGAGTCAGATGCAATTGCTATTCGGGATTGTTCAGCAATAAATGCAGGATATTACAAATTTAACGGCACAAAAGGAAAGTAAAAAACAGCAAGTGCAAGTTCGTTTCTTGGAGATAATTGCGCCTGTTTTTGATAGTATAATAAGGCAGGTAATAAAATCCATTATTAGCTGCCTGTTTTTCTCGTTTTATATATTTTATTTCTTGAACATTGGGCTTCGCAGAGAAATTAATATATCTTTTAATGTTCTGCTTTGAATGTCAATAAGTGTAAAGATAAGTTTTTTCATTTTTGCTCCTGTTGTTTTTGGTGGGCTGCGCGGATTAGAGTTTGCAGAGTTTCAATAAAACTTCTTGCATCAGCAGTTTCTTTGCCGATGTGCAATGCCGCATTGTTGTTCCAACTGTCAGGTGTACGGTCCGTAAGAAAATAATATTTCTCGTTGCGGCAGCAAAATCCTGCAAACCATTTGCCCAGAGCCAAAGGC
>JAZQYS010000440.1:0-4274 GCA_045633645.1 Victivallaceae bacterium
CATCGGTTTCTCCGGGAGCAAGTCCCAGTTCCTGTTTGAGCCACTCGTGAACAAGCGGCGCACCTTTGATGTGACAGGCGGTTCCGTCGCAGACTGCGATTTGATATTTTCCGGGCTTCACACGTTTGAACTGGGCATAAAAACTCAAAACGCCCTCAACTTCAACCGGGGGAATCCCGAAATACTCTGCTGCGGCATTGATGGCGTCGTTGGAAACGTATCCCTCCGCTGCCTGAATTGCCTGCAAACCTTTGATCAGATTGCTGGGTTCAGCAGCAATCTTTGTCAAGAAAGAAAACTTTTCATCCATAGGTTATATTCTCCGGACTTTTTGTTAAAAAGAATAACATGTTAATATATCACTTTTTTACGCTTTTTGCAAATATTTTTCCCTGTTTTTGCCGTCAGAATAAACTTTCTGAAAAAAATCGGATTTTATCACAGATAAAATATTGACAAATCAAGTATCTGCGCTATACTTTATTACCGGCAGAACAGAAAAATTTTTTATCGTAAGGTAAAATTCAATATGAATAAAGTGAAATTGCCGCCGCGTGTCTGCGGCAAATGGATTTGGCTGAAGGAATATTCCAATCAGGATACATTTTTGATTTTCAGAACTGAGATCAATGAAGAATTGCTCAACGGCGATGTTGATCTCTGGCTTTCCGCCAGCAGTTCCTATCAGCTTTTTATCAACGACCGTCTGGTCGGCTTCGGTCCCCGCGGTCATTACCGGACGGACAGTTGTTTCATAGATCAGCACAACGTCAGCTGCTTTATTGAACCCGGACGCAATATCATTGCCGTCAAGGTTTATTATAATCAGGCCGATGATACAAACAGCCGTCCTGCCGGTTTCTGGTGTCAGCTTGCGGTCGGAAACGATGTTGTTTGCAGTACCGGAGAAAACTGGCTGGTCATGCCGGGGGATTGCTGGGCAAGCAGCCGTCCGCAAATTTCTCCGCAAGACGGCTTTGTTCAGGTTTTTCATGCGGAATCCTGTCCCGAAGGCTGGGCTTCGGGAGAACTTGTTCCCAACGGGCAATGGAAAGAACCGGATGTGCAGTATTCCATAGATGAATTTCCTCTGCGTCCGGAGTTGTTTCCGATGACACCTCCGGTCATTTCTCCCGAGGCTCCTGAATTTTTCTGCTGCGGTGCCGGAAAACTGATTGATTTGCCGTCCTGGTCGGGCGTGCGTTTCAAAAACAGTCAGGCAGCGGGCAAAAGAACATTTGCGGCAGCAGGCTACATTTTCTCTGAAGAAAATCAAAAGCTTGAGGTATCATTGTTTTCGGATGATCCCTTCAAATTATTCTGCAACAACAAGCTGCTTGCGGAGGCGGAAAATGCCAAAAATCTTTCTGCGGAACTTGTTTTGTCTCCCGGCTGGAACCGTATCCTTCTGCTGCAACGTCCCCGCCGGAACGGTATGGGGTTCATGATAATCGGCAATGAAAATGTTCCGGAAAACAAACTGCAGATCAAACAGGATATGCTTGACTCTTCCGCTGACGGCTGGTGTGTGACCGGACCCTTGCAGCTTGCTCTTGAAGATGCTGTTCCCGCCTTGTCCTTTGAACGGCTGAGAGTTGAAAACTGTACTTGCCGTTACAATACTGTTCCGGATATTGAAGCCTTGTTTGATGCCTCTGCCTGGGATGCGTGGGAAACAAGTGACGGCAGTAAAACATTGACCGATGGGGAATTTCTGACCTGGCGTCTGCCCCGTGTCAGTTACGGCTTTGTCAACGTAAGCGTTGAAGCGGGACTCGGAGATATCGTGGATATCGCCGTTTCTCCTGATTGTCACCCGGGAGTGTTTGCCGGCAACGGAAGAAAACGCTGTGTCAATACACTTTTCTGCCGGAACGGTAAAACTTCATTTCTGCAATTTGCTCCGTCTGACTGTGTGTATGTAACGGTATTCTGCCGTCACTCCAGAGCAGGCGTGCAAGTTTCAAAGATTCAATTCAGAGAATTGTACAAAGAAATTTACCGTCAGGCAAAATTCCGCTGTTCTGATGACTTTTTGAATCAATTATGGGAAACCGGCTGCCATGTCCAGCACCGGGCAATCAGCATGGTTCCAACGGCAGAAGCCCGCAAGAGTCATGATATGTATCTGTGTGATGCGTATGTTGATGCGGTCAACTCCGGCGTTATTCTCGGAGACAGTGCATATCTGGCAGCCGGCTTGCGGCAATTTACGGATTCGCAATTTGAAGACGGAAATATTCCGGTTATCACTCACAGTGAACGCCGTATGTTTCAACTTTCTCACATGCTGTTTCTGCCGCAATGGATTTTGCACAATTATTCATTTTCAGGCAGCATTGTTGAATTGGAAAAAAGCCTTCCGGCTCTGGATGCTGCAAGAAAATTTTTTGAAGCCATGCTTGATCCGGAATACGGGATGCCCGTTTTTCCGGAAGGATGGCTGCAGAAATCCGCCCGTTTCAGCCGGACGGATATTGAACAGGGAAAAATATCAAGCAGTTTCGGTTCGCTCTTCTGCCGTTTTCTGCTTTCTGCGGCTGAGGTGTACCGTATTCCGGAACACAGAAAAGGTGATTCATTTCATTGTCAACGTCTTGCCGAAAATGTCGCAGAAAAAATCAGAACATACTGTCAAAGTGATGACGGCTTGTTTTTCAGCTGGGCGGATTCCGCTCAAAGCGATCCCGCAAGTGATACATTTGCCAATATCTGTGCGCTTTACGGCGGCGTGATGGCTGCGGAAAATTTTGAAAACTTCTTCTTTAAATTTTTCAATTACGATCCGCCCTTTGACAAATACGGAGACTTGTCTTGCTTTGCCAACTTCCTCTTTACGGAGATGATGTTTGCATGCAGTCAGCGCCGTTGGATTTACCGTTATATGCTCGATTATTGGCAGAAACGCTTTGATCCCGACCGCTGCGGATGGCTTCGGGCAGATGGCGGACTGGAGGAAACATCTTTTTCAGAGGGTGCAATGATTTCTCCAAACGTATTTCTCATTAAAGAAATTCTGGGTATCCGGCACAGCGGAAACGGACAGCAGGTTTTGTATTTCCATCCGGGCGTTGATGTCGTTGAAAAAGCAGAGGGAACAGTTCCCTTCAACAACGGCAGACTCATTGTTAAATGGGAGCGCGGAGAAAACGGCAGTCTGGATGTAACTCTTGAAAGTAATGTTCCCGTCACAATCATGCCGGAACTCAGCCTGGAACACCTGAAAAAAACCTCTTTCGCCCACAGCGAACAGATCACTCTTATCAAGCCTCCCGCTGATTTCGAAGACGATTTGGAATTTTAACAGGGCAGGGGAGTTGTTCTGAAATCCTTTGCAAAAAAAACTGCCGGCATGTATCGCACAGCCGACAGTTTTTTTTGTCTGATGACGGAATCTTTTACTTGATGAATCCGGTAAGATCCTGGATTCCGCCTTCTTTGATTGAGTTGAAAACGGCGTCGCCGATGGAAATGGCGCGGAGTCCGTCAACACTCTTGGCAAGGATATCATACTTGCGGTCGGGGTTTTCTCCGATGAAGATATCTTCACGGAGCAGGGGATCGCCGCCGCCGTGACCGCCCGCGCTCTTGGGAACATGGATACGTTCACGTCCTTCAAAGATCGGGTAGTAATCAATGTACTGATCTCCGTCGTTGATGTTGGGCAGAGCCTGGGCACCGGCACCGACGAATTCAGTCGTTTCCAAACGTCCGTGAGTTCCGTTGATCGCCAGACGGTAGCCTTCATACGGCGTGGAGAAGTTGGCAGAGTAATTCAGCAGAACACCGTTGCGGTATTTGACGTTGACCACAAAAGTATCGTAGATGTTGATTTCAGAATCGAACATGCACTGATCGGGACGGTAAGTAGTGAACAATTTTTTCTTGCCGATAAAATCGTTGATGTGATCGTCCTGAGCCATAATCGTGGAGTTGCGGGTTGCCCAGCGCGCCTTGTAGGGGCACTGCATCAATTCCGGACACTCGTTGCAATGACGTCCGTCTTTCTTTGAGGGATTGAAAACGCCATCCGGTCCGTAGTGATTCAGGGCGCCGAAAGCGTGGACGTATTCCGGAACACCGTCAATCCACCAGTTGACCAGGTCGAAGTGGTGGCTGGACTTGTGAATGGAGAGACTTCCGGAGTTTTCACGCATACGGTTCCAACGGTGGAAGTAGCTGGAGCCGTGACGGATATCAATGTACCAGTTAAGGTCAACGTGGGTGACGCGTCCGACTTTTCCGGCAATGACCATTTCGCGCAGTTTGCGGTG
>JAZQYS010000441.1:0-3508 GCA_045633645.1 Victivallaceae bacterium
AATCCCGCGCGCCCCAAAACGAAGGCATTCCTGCGTCGGATTGACATGCTCAATTTCAATCTGAGCAAGGCGGATTTCGACTTGTACCACTTCCAGAGTCAGGTAGTGGAATTTGCTGAAAAACAGATGCTGGACGGCAAACAAATCAAAGCTTTGTATTCCGTTCTTGAAGAGTTGCTGATCAATGTTGTATTCCCGGAAATCAACAAGATTGACTTGGAAATCGGCATTTCTGAAGAAACAAAAACAACGGAACTTTGCCTGAAATGGCAGGGCAAGACAGCAAATCCGCTGGATTCCGGTTCTCCATCTGGAGAACTTGCCCGCATGATCATCCGGAAACGCAGCAAAACAATTGAGTTCACAACTCCTGATAACAACAACAGTCAACTTGCAATTACTCTTTGAAAAATAAAAACATAAGGATTTACAAAATGGAAGTTAAATTCAACAAACAGGACAGCACTCTTACCGTTGCAATCAGCGGCAATATCGACACAGTCACCGCACCGGAACTGGATACAAAACTCCAGGAAAATCTTTCCGGCATCAAAGATCTTATTCTTGACTTTGCCGCAGTTGATTACATTTCCAGTGCCGGTTTGCGTATCATTCTCATGGCAAATCAGCAGTTGGAAGATGCAGACGGCACCATGACAATCAAGAATGCAAACGATGATGTCCGCGATGTTTTTGAAATGACCGGCTTTGATTCTCTGCTGAATTTGGATTAAGGCAACATTCCAGATGACGACAGAAATCAAAACATTCTGTTACAACGGCAATCCTCAACTGATTGTCCCGGCTGACCGCGGTGAATTCGCCTCCCTTCAGCAGTGGCTCTTGAGTATTGCCGCTGAACTGGACATGCAGGAACGCATCAGAAAACAGCTGATGATTTGCTGCGATGAAATATTCACCAATATCGCCTCTTATGCCTATCCGGACGGAAACGGCAGCGTCACAGTCACGGTTGAATTCGTTTCTGAAACAAAGAGTTTACGAATTATTTTCAGCGATTCCGGTACAGCTTTCAATCCGCTTGAAATCTCCGAACCGGATACCAGCAGTGCGTTGTCGGAACGGAAAGTCGGCGGACTGGGAATGTTTATGGTCAAAAAAATGATGGATTCCGTAGAATATTGCCGGCAAGACGGCAAAAACATATTGACACTTACCAAGTGTCTGGAGAAACAGGATAAATGAAATTTATTTTTCAAAAATGGCTGTTTCTGCTTGTTGTGCTGGCATTTCTGATAACCTTTGCCGCCTCATGGCATTTGCACAGCTATCTTGCAGAACTTTCCGCCATTGATATGCTGGAGTCAACCCTCTCCGGAGTCTCCCGGAAAATCAGTATTACCGAAGATAACCTCAAAGCAGTAACGCATCTTTCAGACGCTGCGGCGCTTGCAAAAACTCACGCCTTTGCTCTGTTGATTGCCTCGGATCCCTCCATATTACACAATAAGGAGAAACTGGATGCCGTCCGCAAAAAACTCGATGTTGATGAACTGCATGTATCGGATGAGAAAGGGGTTCTTCAATGGTCTGTATCATTCAACAAATCGCTGAATTATCGCGGTTACGACATGAATTCCCAGGAGCAGTCCGCAGCATTTATGCCGGCACTCACCGATAAAAAATTTGAACTGGTGCAGGAGCCGCAGATAAGCGGTTCATATAAGATCCTTTTCCAGTATGCGGGTGTAGCACGTATTGACAAGCCGGGCATCGTCCAGATTGGCTACCGTCCCGAGCGGATCATAGAAGCGCAGCACCTGGCAGATATCAAGCAAATCGAAGAAGATACACGCATTGGAACCAATGGTACTTTGTATATCATCGAAAAACCGGATCTGCCGGCAGACTATAAGAAAGTCTCACGAACTGGCAACAGTATACAGCTTTCCATTGCCTTCGGTAAGTATCTTCTGACCGCTGAATTGCCGGAAGAGGAAATGTATGTTTCCCGGGATTCCGTAATCAAAGTGCTGATTATCGGAAACTTGATTTTATTCGGAGTCATCTTTATTCTGGTATCCCGTCTGTTGCAGAAAGTGGTTATCAACGGCATCTATTCCGTCAATGATTCTCTGCACGAAATCACCGGTGGTAATCTGGAAAAACAGGTTTCCGTATCCACTACGGCTGAATTCTGTACGCTTTCAAACGGCATCAATGAAACCGTTTCTGCCCTGAAAAAAGCAATTGAAAACGAAGCAAAACGCCTTGATGCAGAACTGGAAATGGGCAGAATGATTCAAACCTCCATCCTGCCGGTCGATTTCACCGATAATGAACGGTATCAGCTTCATGCCGGCATGTTCACTGCACGCGAAGTCGGCGGTGACTTTTACGATTTCTTTGCCATTGATAAAGACCATCTGGCAATCCTGATTGCAGACGTTTCCGGCAAGGGAATTACCGCTGCTCTCTATATGATGACTGCAAAAACTCTGCTCAAGGAACTGCTTCAGAAACATCCTGTCGCAGAAGCCTTTGATCTCGCCAATCAGGAACTTTGCAAAAACAACAAAGCACACATGTTCCTGACCGCTTTTGCCGGTGTTATCGACTTGAATACCGGGATTATGACCTGCGTCAATGCCGGACACAATCCCCCTGTTTTCATACATGCAGATGGGACAGCGCAATATCTGAAAATCAAACATTGTCTTGTATTGAGTGCCTCACGCAAAGCCCGGTACACGGCGGTTGATCTCCAATTCAAAAAGGATGATAAAATCATTCTTTATACCGATGGTGTCACAGAAGCAATGAATTGCAGCAAGCAGCTTTTCGGCGAGGAACGACTTTTGCAAACGCTCTCTGCCAATAACGCTTCACCGCAAGAAATCGTGGAATTGGTTCGCACTGAAGTATCGGAATTTGCCGGGGCGGAACCTCAGAGCGACGACATAACCCTTCTCGTTATGAGATACAAATAATTATACCTGTCTGTGCTTGAAGATTATATAACTTCCGCACAGGCAGGGAGCTTGAGAATATGCAAATTTTGAATTTCGGTTCGTTGAATATTGATCACGTTTATAACGTGGATCATTTTGTCGCGCCGGGGGAACGTTGTGTTCCGCTGACTACAAAATCAATGCCGGCGGTAAAGGTTTGAATCAATCCATCGCCCTTGCCAGAGCCGGTGTTGCAACCCTTTATGCCGGAATGATTGGCAAGGATGGAATTTTCCTCCGGGATCTTCTCGAATCGTCCGGAGTCAATGTAGATCATGTCATGATCGGAGATTGTCCAACGGGACACGCCATCATTCAGGTGGAAAAGACGTCCGGCGAGAATTCCATTCTGCTTTATTCCGGCGCAAATACAAAAATCCCCACAGACCGGATGCTGCATATTCTGCAAAAAATGCAAAAGAACTCCTATATGGCGGTTTTGCAAGAGTCGTCTTTCCTATGCTAAAAATGCACCATTTTCGATAAAGTGTCAAAAAAACGACTTTTCGTTTCACCTCAAAATCCGTTCTCTGTTT
>JAZQYS010000442.1:0-3064 GCA_045633645.1 Victivallaceae bacterium
AAAATATTCCGGTAAAAAAAGGGACTTTTCCGGTTGAGTTTCTTTTTAATGACACTTTGGAACATGAAGAATACAAATTAAGCTGCAGCAAAGAAAAAATCACTCTTTCAGCAGCTGATTCCGACGGTCTGCGCCGGGGAATTTATTTTCTTGAAGACAAACTCTGTGCTTCAGAAGGAGCCTCCGTTCCCGCCGGGACATGGCAGAGAAAACCTTTTGTCCGTCACCGTATATCCCGCTGCTTTTTCGGACCGACCAACCGTCCGCCGTTTAATATTGATGAATTGACCAATGATGTGGATTACTATCCGCCGGAGTATCTCAACAAGCTTGCCCACGAGGGTATCAACGGCTTGTGGCTGACAATGTATATGCGCGATCTTCCCTCAAGCGTTTTCCCCAATCGCGGAAAAGATGCCCAAAAGCGTTTTGCCAAACTCCGCAAAACAGTTGAACGCTGCGGCAGGTACGGTATAAAAATTTACGTTTTCATGAGTGAACCAAAACTTTTCGGAAATGCCTACTACATGGTTCCCCGGGAAGCTGCAAAAGACCATCCGGAATTGATCGGACTTGATACAGGAAGAGTCGGTTTTTTCTGCACCTCTACGGAGGCGGGAAAACGGTATCTGCAGGAATCCGTTGATCTGCTTTTTTCAAATGTTCCCGGACTGGGCGGGCTGATCAATATCATGATGGGTGAAGACAACGGTTCCTGTGTTGCGCGCATGGTTCAGCAGGAAAATCCCCATGCGGCACACTGTCCTGTCTGCTCTGCCCGGGATTTTGCGGATATTTACCGTGAACTTGCTGAACTTTATGCCAATACCATTCACAAACACAATCCCGACGCGGAATACATCGCCTGGTTCTACGCCCCGGGACAGAGAGATGACTCAGAGTTCATGCACAGATTGTGTCACATTGCTGAAAAATGGCCCGATTGCGCCACGCTCATGTTCAACTTTGAATCCGGCGGAACCGCCATGCAGCTGGATAAAAAACGGACTGTTTTTGATTATTCCCTTGCCTATGTCGGTCCCTCCAAACTCTTTGAAGAATCAACCCGTCTTGCTCCCAAAACCGGCGCAAAACTTCAAGTGGGCTGTTCTCATGAAAACGCGTCCGTTCCCTTCATCCCGGTTCCGGAAAATCTTTACGACAAGTACAAATTCATGCACGAACACGGTGTATCTGCCGCCATGCAGTGCTGGTATTTCGGAAACTATCCCGGTTTGATGAACAAAGCCGCCGGAGAACTTTCGTTTGAACCTTTCCCGCAGACAGCTGATGAATTTCTCTGTCAGCTTGCGGCTCCGGACTGGGCCAAAAATGCACCGACTGCGGCAAAGGCATGGAACTTTTTCTCTCAGGCTTACAGAAACTTTCCGGCAAACCTTTCCTTTGAATGGTACGGTCCGCTGCATCACTCGATTGCCTGGCCGTATTATCTCTTCCCGGTGGATCAGCCCATTGCGCCAAGCTGGATTCTCAACCAGTTTCCGCGTACCAGCGGCGACCGTTTCGGAGAGTGCATCTGTTTCTTCCATACGTTAAAAGAAGCACGTTCTCTCTGTGAAACAATGAACGGTTTGTGGCAGCAGGGAGCAGACCTTCTTGCTTCTCTTAAAGAAGAATATGCCGACTCCCCTGCCCGGCTTGCTGATATCTGTCTTGCCGAAGCCATCGCACTTCAGATTCAAAGCACCTGCAATCTGCTGGAATTTTACGATCTGCGTGAAGAAATGCTCTTCTGCAAAAAGGACAACCTCAACCGCATGAAGAAAATTGCAGAGGAAGAAATATCCAATTCCCGCAAGATGATAACTCTGTGCGAACAGGACTGCCGTCTGGGATATCATTCTGAAGCAGAGGGATATCTTTTCTTCCCCGAAAAACTCAACGCGCGTATTCAGCTGCTTGAAAAGATGATTTCAGAGGACTTCCCCCGTTTTGATTACACCGCCCCGTGGGTGGACGAATATACGGGAAAAAATCCGCAGGGACTTGTTGCAGAAAGTTCTTCAACAAGCCAAGACACCCGTTATCCCCTCGGAGAAAACCGTTACTGGCAGACCTCCAACGACGGGAAAACGCTTTTCATTGATTTGATCAATACCGGAGATGTCAATTTTGAAGTTATTATTGAACCCTGCCGCATGTGGGGAACATTGTCCATTGACTTGCGTTCAAGCGGAGATTGTTACATATCCTCACGCAACTTTGTGGATGATCCGCAAGTTGTCGTAAAAAGAAACGGCAGCGATATTCATCTTCAGATACCGCTGCACATCTTTGACGGTTTCCGCCGTCCGGGATTCCCCATGCGTTTCAACATTTTCGGAGAACAAATCCACTGGGCGGAAACCAAGCCCTGGCCGGGAAGGCTTCAGCACGGAGACTACAATCCGCACGATGCCGGCTGGCTGATTGTGAAATAATTTACTTTTCCTTGAGCCATCCGTGGGCAACAGCGTAATCCATGCAGGATACCGCCCAACGGTGGATTTCAGGCATAAAATCTTTTAATACGGACATCCGCTGCTCCACCTGTGCGCGGACTGTCCGTATATCCGTTGCTTTCCAGGTATGTCCTTCAGTCAGCATATTGTGCAGAAATGGCTGCAATTTATCAAGGCAGTCAGCATAACGGGCGTCGGTGGAACTGCGGGAGTCAAACTCCTCCCACAACTTGCGGATATACTCTTTCTGTTCATCAGGAAGCATAGAAAAGAGTTTGTCAGCAGCACGCTTCTCACGTTCAGCTTTGGTTTTGTAACCGTCAACATCATAAGCAAAGGTGTCTCCGGCATAAATCTCAACAAGGTCATGCTCAAGCAGCATTTCAACTGCACGCAGAGGATTGACTTCTTCAATGGCAAACTCCTTGAAAAGCAATGCCATGACCGAAATGTGCCAGGAGTGTTCCGCATCATTCTCTCTCCGGCTGCCGTCAACCAGAAGATTGCGGCGCAACACCTGCGTCATTTTATCAATCTCTGCCGTAAATTTAAGCAAAGTATCCAAACGGAAATTGCCGCTTGAAACAAAATCTTTAAAAATA
>JAZQYS010000443.1:0-3335 GCA_045633645.1 Victivallaceae bacterium
AGCCACTGACCGTAGATTTTGCCCCAGAGGGACTTCGCCCAGCCGGTGTCGGAAATAGTCAGGTGCAGACCATCGGGATCAACCTGCTGCCACCAGCGGGCGGTGATGATGTGTCCGAGCGGATAGGTGTGGCAGTGCAGCACGGCCTTGGGGTAACCCGTTGTGCCGGAACTGAAGAACATGATCGCTGGATCTGTTGCTTTAAGATCGGCGGGACGGGGGAACACGTCGGAATGTTTGACAAATTCTTCGTCAAAGTTGAGCCAGCCGTCGCAGGTTCCGTCAACTGCGATCTTAAATTCAACGGAGGGAACCTGAGCCGCTGCTTCATCGGCGGCGGCGGTGATGGTTCCGTCAACGCTGCAGAGAATGGCGCGGACCTTGGCCGTTTCAAAACGGTATTTGAAGTCTTTGGGCAGCAGCTGGTTGCTGGCAAGCAGGGCAATTGCGCCGATACGGTGCAGCGCGTTGAGAACGACCCAGAACTGCCAGTTGCGGCGCAGAACGAGCATGACGCAGTCGCGTTTTTTGATACCCAGAGAGGTCAGGTAATTAGCCGCCTGCTGAGAGTAGCGGGAAATGTCGGTAAAGGTGAAATCCCGGTGTTCATGCTCACGGCTGAGCCAGCAGATTGCGCGTTTTTCAGGATAACGGCGTGCCAGTTCATCAACCACATTATAGGCGAAGTTGAAGTTGTCGGGATAGTGAAAACGCACGGATTTGAGATGATTGTTTTCGTCCAGAACTTCTTCCATGAAATCCTGATAAATCAGGCGGCGTTTGCCGTTGTCGGGATTGTCGTTCTGTGTTTCAAATTCCAGAGGTTCTTCACTTTCTCCGCGGATGACGATAGCGATAAATTCGCAGCCCTCTTTGTTGGCGGCAACCATGCCGTGCGGGTGGGCGGCGTCCAGATAGACGCTGTCGCCGGGATTGAGGATTTCAACTTTGTTGCCCAACTGAATGCGCAACTGTCCTGAAAGAACGAAGTCAAACTCCTGTCCGGAGTGGGTGGACAGTTCAATCGGTTCGTTTTCGTCCTGATACTGGGCGGTCACACGCAGGGGGTCGGTCATTCTGTTTTTGATCTGCGGTGCAAGGTGCTGATACTGCAGACCTTCGCGGCGGCGGATGGGCAGACCGCTTGTTGCACGGGTGACGGTGTAGAAAGACAATTTCGGGGATTCACCCGCAATGATGGCACTTACATCCACATTGAAACGTTTGGCGCAGGTGTAGAGAAAGGAGAAGGGGCAGTCTACTTCACCGGACTCGTGCTTGAGGTATTCCTCTTCGCTCATTTCGGTGAGTGCCGCCATTTCGGACACCGGGATTTCAAGCACCTGACGGATCTCTTCAAGGCGCTTTCCGGTTTGCTTGTACTGATTTTCCATTGCGTTTTTACCTTCCGGGATATATATGAATAAAAATTTTTTTACAATACAGATTGTTTAATATATCACCATACTTTCTTTTATGCAAGATGAAAACAAAATTTTATTCTCCGTTGACGTCTCTTTTTTTTGAGTCCGGAAACTGCTGTGTTCGTTTTTTGCAGGAAAAAAAGAGCTTTTTTTGAAAAAGAATGTCAGAAATCTTGCTGAATGGGTTGACTTTTTAAAATGTGTGTGGTATTTTATCATTGATTTTGTTATGTTCACTTATTTTTTATATAAGGTTTTTGATTTATGAGACAGATGTATTCTATGTTGTTTTCTTTTGCTGCGGCGTTGACCCTGACCGTTTTTTGCGGCTGCAAAACTGAAGAAGAGTTCCGTCAGGAGCGTGCCGAAAAAGCGATGAAGCATTTTGAGAAATCCCGTTTTGAACAGCCTGCTGACGGCAAGCGTCTTTCTCTGAAAGATTGTATCACTCTGGCTCAGAAGCACAACCTTGCGCTTAAAGTTGAAAAACTTGAAAAGCAGGTCCTGCGCGAACAGAAAACCGCTGAAATGCTCGGGATGCTTCCTGAACTGAATATCAAAAACACCTATACTGCCCGCAACAATACGGCAGCTTCTTCCAGTGAAAAGATCGGTTCCGGCGGTTTGACTTACGGATACAGCTCAAGTACCGATGATGATGTCAATGATTTTTCCGCAGGAATTGCTCTTTCAACCCTGGATTTCGGATTGGCTTTCTTCAATACCGTTCAGGCAAAAGATCGTGAACTGATGAAAGAACAGCAGATTCGCAGAACCAGCCAGAATCTGACTCTTGATGTGGTCAAGGCATACTTCAAAGTTGCCTCCGCTCAGCGTGCCATCAACATTACCCGTAAACTGCTTGCTGACTGCCGCGATCATTACGCTCTGATTGAAAAACTTGCCAAAAGCCGTGCCATCACGCCGTTCCGCGCGTTTGAGGAAACCCGCAAGTTTATGGATATGGAAAAACGTCTGACCAACTATATCCGCAATTATGAAAACAGTTGTGTTGAACTCCGCGCCCTGCTGGGACTGGATCCCTCCGGAAAAATCCTGGTTGACGACTCCTGTCTCGGAGCTGTTCCAAAAATGGAATTTCCTGAACTGGTTCTGATGGAGCAGATTGCTCTGCTGGAACGTCCTGAACTTTACGAGGCGGATATCCGTAAGCATATCAACGTGATTGAATGCCGCAAAGAACTGGTCAAGATGATCCCCTCCGCCCGCATGTTTGTTGACTTCAACAATAATGACAACTCCTATCTCTATCACAATACCTGGTACTCCATCAGTATCAATGCCGCTTACAATCTGCTCAAACTGCCCAAGGATATCGCATCCTACGTTGCCCGTACCAGCATGGTTGAGGCGGAATCCCAGAAAATTTATTCCATCGGAATCGGTATCATGGCGCAGGTGCGTATCAGCCACTATAATCTGCGTTCCGTCAATGAGCGTTTTGCCATTGATAACCGGGTGTTCGAGACCTACAAAAAGAACTTGAGCTGGGCTGTTGCCAACCGCAGAATCGCCGGAGATATGTCCCGTCTTGAACTTGACCGTATGCGTCTTGAAACTGCCGAAAAGGAAATTGAACGCATTGTTTCCCTCGGAAATGTTTATGTTGCCAACTTCCAGATGCTCAATACTCTCGGTGTCAGCAAGATCGACTCCGACAGCGTTGATGTCCTCAAAAATGAACTTTCTGCCGCCCGTCTGCGTGCAGAGGGTGAACTTGCCAAGGCTGAAGTTGCTTATAACAGCAAACTTTCCGGAGCTGACAAGAAGCAGGCTGAAGAAAACAAAAAAGTTTTTGACCTTGTCAATCAGCCGCTGACGACTCTCGGCAACTCCGACTACATTACTGTCGGGCTGTGAAAAATATAATCCGTTCGTAATTAACCGGCG
>JAZQYS010000444.1:0-2679 GCA_045633645.1 Victivallaceae bacterium
CGCGGACAATCAGCCTCCGCCCCCGAAGCACGGTTAAGAAGTCCTGAAATCAGAACAAAAAAACGTCCCTCCGGCAAAGACAATCCGCCTTTACTATCCGGAACAGCAAAAAGCGTATCCAACGCAATGCGTGCAGAAGAAAAATCAATCATGATACATTAAAGATAAATTTCACGCAGCCGGGTCTTGGGATCGGCTCCGGGCAGAATCGGCTCCTTCAAACCGATGGGGTTTGACGGGAAAGGCTGAGAGGGATCAATTCCGCAACGTTCATACAAACTGCCCAGCATATCCACCGGAGAAACCGGACGGCTGGCAACAAAGTCCCCCGTAGCATCCGAGGATCCGACAACTTTTCCGCCGGCAAAACCGCCGCCTGCAACCATCGCACTGAAACAGCTGCTGTGGTGGTTTCTGCCGCCCTGCCAGGGCGCGTGCCAGTCAATTTTCGGAGTACGACCGAATTCCCCTGTCCACCAGACAATCGTCTGATCAAAAAGGTTGCGTTCCTGAAGATCCGTAAGAAGCGCATGCAGAGCTTTATCCATTTCGGGCATCAGGCGGTTGAGTGCCTCAAAGTGTTTCTTGTGGGTATCCCAGCCTGAAGCGTTGATGGTTATGTAAGGAACTCCCGCTTCAACCAGACGTCTGGCACACAGGCAGGATTGTCCGAAACGGTTCATACCGTATCTCTGGCGCATGGCAAGCGGTTCACGCGAAAGATCAAAGACCTCCGCCGCCTTGCCGAAAAGAATATTTTTGGCATCGCGCCCGGCACGGTCAAACTTGACAAACTCGGGGTGATTTTTCTGCTCAGGAGCAAAATCATCCAAATCATCCAGAAAATCAAATTTCGCCCGCATCTGCGCCGCAGTCACGCCGCCGACAGGGGTATAGCCATCCACCTGAAACATCTTTGCCGCAGGATTTCCGCTTGTTGCAAAGGGGGAATATTTATCACCCAGAAATCCGCATTCTGAAAAACGTCCCTTGGTCGTGGTCAACGCCACATAAGCCGGCAGATTGTGCTGAACATTGCCGCCGTTGAGCATCGCAAGCATGGCACCGATTGCGGGATACGTGATTCCGCCGCCCAAAGTACGCCCGGTCTGCATAAGATAAGTCGCGGTCTCATGTCCGCGGAACGGATGGGTCATACTGCGGATAATGGAAAATTTATCAGCAATCTTTGCCATTTCAGGCATATAATCACTGAGAAACAATCCGTCAACATTGGTCGGTATCGCACCGTGTCCGCCATTGTAGTCGTGTGATGCCTGAGGTTTCGGGTCAAAAGACTCAATATGAGACGGACCGCCCCAAATCCACAGTTCAATCACAGATTTTGCTCTACCGGAAGTCCGGGACTTGACCGGCGTTTCCAACCCGGCAAATGCCGGACAAACTCTGGCAACACTGCCCAGTACACCGCAAGTGAGTGCCGCTTTGAGAAATTCCCGTCTTTTCATACTCAGAATCCTCCTGCATTGGAAGTTGTCTGTAAATACATTTCTGTTGCAAATATAATACCCGTTCTCAATTTAAGCAAATCAAAAATCCAAAGAATATAAAAAAAAACAGTATTTTTTGAATCGTGCACCGTTCTTCAACTGCACCCGACCGGTAAAATCTCTGAAAAATTGAATTTTGAATTTGTATTCCCTTGAATTAAGAGCAAATAAAGAGTATATTACTTGACGATTGTATCAGTGTATAATAATAATATAGGATGTCAACAGAAAAGAATGTTTGAAAATCTCAGTGACAAGTTACATGGAGTATTTAAAAAACTCCGGGGAGAGACCCAGCTTTCTGAAAAGAACATTGCAGATGCAATGCGGGAGATCCGTCTCGCCCTCATCGACGCCGACGTCAACCTTGAAATCGCAACAGAGTTCATCGCCTCTGTCAAAGAAAAGTGTATCGGACAGGACGTCCTCAAAAGCGTCACCCCCGCCCAGCAGGTCGTAAAGATCGTCAACGATCAGCTCGTTGAACTGCTCGGCTCAGACGCTGTTGAACTCAACCGCACCAAGACACCGTCAGTTATCATGCTCGTCGGTCTTCACGGAAGCGGAAAAACCACAACTGCCGGTAAACTCGCACTGAAACTCCGCAGAGACGGCAAAAAAGTCCTTCTGGTCGCCGGAGACGTTTACCGTCCCGCCGCCATTGATCAGCTGGCGATTATCGGTAAAGAAATCAATGTTCCCGTTCACGTTGAACGCACCAGTGTCAATGTGGCGGCAATCGCCGTCAACGCTGTTGAAGAAGCCGCAAAATCCGGCTTTGACACGGTCATTATTGATACGGCGGGACGTCTTCAGATTGACGACACCATGGTTCAGGAACTTGTCCGCATCCGTCAGGCGGTTCAGCCGGACGATGTGCTGCTGGTTGCTGATGCGGCGTTGGGTCAGGAAGCTGTTTCCGTTGCGGAACACTTCCACAAAGCTCTTGAGCTGACCGGTTTCATTCTCACCAAGTTGGACGGTGATGCCCGCGGCGGTGCGGCTCTTTCCATCAGAAAAGTCACCAACGTTCCCGTCAAATTCGTCGGTATCGGTGAAAAACTGGATAACCTCGAAGTCTTCTATCCCGACCGTATGGCAAGCAGAATTCTCGGCATGGGAGATATCGTCTCTCTGGTTGAAAAAGCCGCCGCAGAAATTGATGAAG
>JAZQYS010000445.1:0-4007 GCA_045633645.1 Victivallaceae bacterium
CTTTCGGCAAAAATCATGCAACGATTCTCTACGCAGAGAAAAAAGTTCCGCAATTGTGTGACAAAGACGATTCCCTGCGCCGCGCAGTTGCTCAAATCAAACATCAGCTTTCCCGCGCATAACAAAAAGCAATTTTCCGAATGAAACGTCCGTCCCCGGACGTTTTTTTGTTTTCACGCCCTCCCGAATCAGCGGACGCTTTTACTTTAAATGCGTTAAGTAGTAAAAAAGCAATGTCGGACTCAGCATTTTCAAAAGGTTGTTTTTTTACATCCTGCGCCTGTTTTTATATCTTTTTCGTACAGAAACAGCAAAACAGACCTTGATAAATTACATTTAGTTGTTACATTATAGAAGAACTTTAAATTTTCACCGGATAACGTCATTCACACGTTTGGCCGGTTCCAACCAAAGGAGTTTGTTAAAATGGAAACATTGAATGTCGGATTGATCGCCACCGGCGGACGCGGCCGTCATGGCTGGGAAGCTCACAAGCCTGAACAGGGTATCTTCATTACTGCCGGATGCGATATTGATCCCGAAGCTCAGGCAAAGTTCCACGAAGATTTCCCCGAAGCTCAGCTTTTTGATGATTACAGAGATCTGCTCAAAGTTGAAGATATCGGTGCCGTCATCATCGCCACCCCCGATTATCTCCACGAAGAAATGGCTGTCGCCGCCCTCGAAGCCGGCAAAGCCGTCTATCTTGAAAAACCCATGGCCATCACCATTGAAGGCTGTGACAGAATTCTTGAAACTGCCATGCGCACCGGCAGCAAGCTCTTTATCGGTCACAACATGCGCCACTTCCCCGTCGTCCTCAAAATGAAAGAAATCATTGATTCCGGACTCATCGGTGAACTTCAGGTCGGCTGGTGCCGTCACTTTGTCAGCTACGGCGGAGATGCCTATTTCCGCGACTGGCACTCCGAACAGCGTTACAGCAACGGACTTCTGCTCCAGAAAGGTGCCCACGATATCGACGTCATGCACTGGCTCATGGGCAGCTACACCAAGAGCGTTGTCGGTATGGGTATGCTCAGCGTTTACAACCGCTGCGGACGCCGCTCCCCCGAAACCAAAGGTTGTGCCAAGTGGGATGTCAATCAGTATCCCCCCCTCACCCAGACCGGTTTCTCCCCCATCATTGATGTTGAAGATCACAATATGATCATGATGCAGCTTGAAAACGGCGCCCAGATGACCTACATGCAGTGCCACTACACCCCCGATGCAGAACGCAACTACACCTTCATCGGTACCAAGGGCAGAATTGAAAATATCGGCGATGCCGGAAAATGCGAAATCCACGTCTGGACTCAGCGCGGTCCCCGCGAAACTCCCGATATCGTCTACAAACTGAAACCCGTCACCGGAGGTCACGGCGGCGCTGACTCCCCCATCATTGACAACTTCCTTGATTTTGTCCGCAACGGAGCCAAAACCAACACCTCCCCCATCGCTGCCCGTCAGTCCGTCGCTGTCGGCGTGCTCGGTCACAAATCCATGCGTACCGGCTGCAACCGTCAGGACATCCCTGAACTCCCCGAAGAAATGATTGCCTATTTCGAGAACAACCAAGTCAAGTAAACGCTTTTTTTCCAAGTGAAAAAAAGCTTAGCAAAAAAAGCTGAGTAGCGGTTGCGACGTTGCTGCAACCGTTTAAGGGGAGAGCCCCTTAAAAATCCCCCACAAACAGTCTCGTGGGCGCGGCGGCGGACTCTTTTGAGTCTCGCCGCCGGATTTTTTTATACCACACTGCGGCACCGCCCCCCGGGGTATATCGTGGCACACCATTCTCCGTTCGTTTCCGTTCGTTTCCGTTCGTTTCCGTTTTTATTGTGCCACGCCACCGCAGCCGGCACACCCCCGCAGCCATCAAGCTGCTAACGGCAACTCTTCGCCCGAGTCCCCCTTGCCATCCTCATCGGGTTGAAAAAATTCTCTTTCTGTGCTATATTTTCCCGGCAGATAAATTTCAAGAAAGGGACTCTTTAAAATGGCGAAAATGATACCGGCAGAATGTGATCTTTCCAAGCGTCCGGTGTCAGAGCAGATTGTATTTGACGCAATCAAAAATAATCTGTCTGACGAATGGAAAGTTTTTCATTCCTTTGACTACCTGGCAAGAGACTTGAACTATATGTTATGGGACGGAGAAATTGATTTTCTGCTCTATCACGCAACACTGGGATTTCTGGTCATTGAAGTCAAGGGCGGTACGATTTCGCACCGTGACGGACAATGGTTTCAGGAAGACCGTCCGATCAATCCGGTCGGACAGGCGAAGAAGAATAAATATGCTGTCCGTCAACTCCTGGAACATAAATTATTGAAAGCCATTCCCGCAAAGTTTGCTCATGCAGTATGTTTTCCGTCGTGCGGCAAGCAGATGAATTGGTCCGTTGAAGCGCAGGATATCGTTATTACAGGAGACACCCTGCCCTATATTGAATCCTTTGCCCGTCAGCTTCTGACGGATACGCCCCTGCCTGAAAACATTCACGGAAGTATCTCAGAGGCTGAAGTTCTTCAGGTATTGACACCTGTTTTTGAGTACGGTTCCAAACTTTCTGACCGGATTAAGGTTGAAGTGAAACAGTTTTTCCACTTTACTGAACAGCAATGTATGATTTTGAATGCGTTGGAAAACTTCCGCCGTCTTCAGATTTGCGGCTGTGCCGGTTCGGGAAAAACCCTCATGGCGATCAAGAAAGCAGAACAACTTGCCGCGCAGGGAAAAAGTGTTCTGCTTCTGTGTTTCAATCAACTTCTGGCGAAGCATTTGAAGCATTGTGTAAAAGATAATCTTCTCATCCGGGCGGCAGCATTTTTTGAATTTGCCATTGAACTTTTGAAAATTCCTGAAGACCAGGTTGCCCAATACCGTGATAATCCCAGATTATACAGTGAAGTTCTGCCCAAACTCCTGCGGACTTATATTGAACGCACCTGTCTCTGTTACGATGCTGTTATCGTTGATGAGGGACAGGATTTCACCCGCGAAGCCTGGGACGTGATTTCCCTGCTTCCTGAAGTTGACGGACACTTTTATATTTTCTATGATCCGGACCAGAATATCTATACCGACGGATTGCACCTGCCGGACTTCGGAATGCCGCCCATCACATTAAACTGCAACTGCAGGAATACGAAGAAAATATTTGAAACTCTGCAGCCCTATCAATCCACGCCCGGAGTTATTATGTCCAATGCGCCCGAAGGAGCCGATGTGCGTATTCTGACCGGCAACTGCCGCGCCAACCTTGAAGCGGAATTGGAACGCCTGACCACAGAAGAGGATATTCTTCTTCAGCAAATTGTGATTCTCGGCGCCCACACTCTCCCCAATACCTCAATTGGAGACAATCCCCACGTCGGACGTTTCTCCATCGTTTCCACCGAAGAGCAGCTCAAAAAGAACGAAGTTCAATACTTTACTTTCATGAAATACAAAGGCCGGGAAGCCAAAGTTGTGATTCTCCTTGACGTCACCCCCGCCGATCCCCGCTGGAACGCCCGCGGCCTCTACACCGCCATGAGCCGCGCCGTCCACAAGCTCATCATCCTCCGTTCCTGAAAAGGAACGGGAATCGGGGGAAGGAAAAAACTTCTTTTCACGAGAAAAGGCCGAAACGTCGGCTTCGGTATATTTCCTTCCCCCGAACCCCCATCTTTTTTCAAGAAAAGCGGAGTATTTTGTTGAGGGACAAAGCCGGGCACGTCCTCTGTTAACAGCCCCTCCCTATAAAACTGCACTACTCTCAAACTGGTTCCTCTCTTCGTTGATGAGGTGTTACGTTTGAGACCCCTATAAAACTGCACTACTCTCAAACTATTACAATGCTTAAGAACTGGAGAGCCAGGTTTGAGACCCCTATAAAACTGCACTACTCTCAGACACCTGGGATATATATATCAGCGGTTCTATCGTTTGAGCCCCCTATAAAACTGCACTACTCTCAACCCCGAAACGTGGAGAACGTGCCGCAAAGTCAGTTTGAGAC
>JAZQYS010000446.1:0-2200 GCA_045633645.1 Victivallaceae bacterium
AATTGGGACTTGTTAAAATATCAAGCACTTTAAAGAGTTCTGTGGAGTTGACCAACCCCTCTCCGATTCCCATAAAGACGATGTTATCACATTTGCGCCCGGCTTCACGGCAGCCGATGAGGAATTCTTCAAGCATTTCTCCTGCGGTGAGATTGCGGGTAAGTCCGTTGACACCGCTGGCGCAGAAACGGCAGCCGACGGGACAACCAACTTGAGTTGAAAGACACAAGGTAACGCGTTCGTCACTGGGGATAACCACAAGTTCAACGGATTCCTGATCGTGCAATTCAATGCGGAGTTTAACAACACCGTCACGGGGAGACTCAATGCGCTCGGCAATTTGACACGAGGGCGCAAAAAAGTTTTCCGCCAGAAGATTTTGAAGTTTGGAAGGAATATTTTTCATCTGAAACGGGTCAAAAACAAGTTTGCCGTAGAGCCAGTCGGCAATTTGCTTTGCTCTGAAAGAGGATTCACCCTGTTCAGTCAACCATGCTTTTAATTCCTCAACGGAAATGCCTGCTAAAAATTTCTTTGTCATATTTATTTTACAATCAGTTTTTTACGGAGTTCTGCCGGATTGAAATCAAGATTCAGCGGTTTGTTTTTCTGATAAAAATCCAAAGCCATCAAATAATATTTCTGCGCGGTTTTTCTGTCGCCCAACGCCAGATAAATGTCTCCGGCATGTTCTGAAATGACAGCACCGCCGACGCGATAATCAATACAGCGGAAGGCTTTTTTCATATATTCAAGAGCTTGTTTGTAATCGCCTTTTTTGTATTTCACCCATGCCATACTGTCAAGATAGGCGGCACTGTACGGTTCTTTTGAAAGGGCATATTCCAGAAGCATTTCAGCCCGTGAAAGATTTTTGCCCAACACGGCAGAAACGTAGCCGACGGAATTGGCAAGAGCGGGACTTTGCAGATAACTTGAACCGAGAAGTTTTTCCGCTTTGGCAAGGGCGGCAGGATCTTTTGCAATTTCTGCCAGAGAAAGATAACTCAACGCCGGAATATGTTTATTTTTGCCGTGAACTTTTTCCATTTCCTGCAGAATTTTTTTCATTTCAGGGATATCACGCATTTGCTGAGCAATCAAAAACTGTTTATCCAGACGTTCAGGAGTTGCGGGTATGTTGGAAAGTTCCTCACGGGCGCGGAGCAGATTTCCGGCGGCAAGACAACATTGAAAGCGTTTCAGGGCGCAGAATTGAACAGGAGCTTGGGGATAAGTTTTGAGTTCCTTTTCAACGATATCCAACTTTCCTGCCTGTACAGCAGATTCAAGGTACAAGAGTCTTACAGTGGGATCCTGCCGTTTTTTTATTTCACGGTTGACGGCATTGAACGCAGCTTCAAACTCTTTGGCTCCGTGCAGAAAAGTAACATGGCGTTTCAGGGCGCTGTTGGCAGTCAAATCCGCCTGTGCAAGTTCGGACAGATATTTCTTGTGCATTTTTTGTGCAAAATCACCTGACTGAGAAAGTTTTTCTCTTTTTGCGGCAAGGGCATAATAAAAGAGAGCAATCTCTTTAAGTTCCGTATTATCCGCAGAAAAGGGGAGTTTTTCGGGAGGTGAAAACGTATTCAACTGCAAATCCACGTAGTCCAGTGCCAGCAGACGGAAGTCGGGCCACTCTTTTTTTGAGGGTTTCTTTTCAAGTGCCGGACGGATACTTTTGACGATGTCAGCGGGCGTACATCCGGCAAAACTGTCAATTTTCACGGAACACCTTGCAAGAAAAATGTTGCAGGGATCACTCTTTCTGATTTTGTCAAACTCTTTTTTGGCAAGCGGAATACTTGCGGGGACCTTTTCAAGAAGTTTTAATACAACTTGCAGCGGCAAACGCTTTGAGGGATCAAGTTTGACGGATTCAAGCAATAACGGAATCTTTTTGCCCGGCTCTTTTTCAAGAAGTCCGGCAATGTAAAATTCAAGTGCCCTGTTTTTTGCATTATTTTCAATGGCTGTTGTATTCTGAACCGGCGCCGGTTCAACGGTATCTCTTCCGATACCCACCGGGGCGGAAAACAGCACTTCAGAACAAAATCCCGCAACCGTCAGAAACAATAAAATCTTTTTCATATATCCTCCGCAGAAAATCATAATTTACCGTCACTCTAAATTATCCCCGATTTGCAGAAAAATCAATACTGAAAGCAGGAATTTCCGCATAAAAAAACCGGAACAG
>JAZQYS010000447.1:0-2584 GCA_045633645.1 Victivallaceae bacterium
CGTTCTGCTGCAGAAGTTTTTGAAAACAAGTTTTGGGGAATAATTACCCGGGATAAAAAAAATATAATGTTGGGGGATCTTTAAATGTCCTTGTTGGGAAACGATGAATTTGCAGTCGTGATGTTTTCGGCATCGCACATCCGCGGAGCAGTCTTTTCGCGGAATAAAAATGCACTGACATTAAGCCGTCATGCCGAAGAACCGATTGAAAATTCAGATACAACTGCCGTATGGCGCCGGGTTCTGAGCCGGATAAATTGCAATAAATCCATGCCGTTATTCATCAGCGGCAGTTTCAAAGGCGGAATCTTTTTCCAGACCCGTTCTGTGGAGCTTCCTGTGGCAGAGCAGCGCAGTTCAGTGGAGCTGGAACTTTCCCGGCATCTGATTACGATTCCGAAAGATTACAGACTGCAGATTATGTCTTCTGATTGCGACGATGACAAAGTACTGATCAATGCGTACATTTTTCCGGCAGAGAGCATAGGCGTTGCAGCAGAAGCTCTTTCAGGCTGCAACCGGCAGACCGACGGATTTATTTACCCCTTGATGGCATGTCAGGCAGGAGACCCGATGTTCTATAACGCAGAGATAGAACAGGGATTCAGTTTTTCCTCAGGTCAATGGCGTCCCTTTTCTGACGGTGACAATTGGCAGCTGGCACGGAAACACTGGGCTGAAATCTGTTCAGATTTATTCACTCTCCCCGCAGATTTGGATACCGACGCATTTTTACCTGTTCTGCAGGTTGCCCGCCTGATTACCCGGCGTGATTACAATACAAAAAAAGCAGGCTTGCCCGTTTTGCCGGATAATTTGAGACCCAAACGTATCAAACGGCAGCTTCAGTTGACCGTTACGCTTGTGATTGCTTTGATTGCTCTGTTGATCTGGGGAGCGTTCGGAACCTGGAACTCCAGCAGAGCAGAATATACGAAGCTGCGTGATGAAATCAAAAAACTTTCACGCGAAACAGTCAGAATGCAGAACAATGCCCGCCGGCTGAACCGTACGAATAAAGAACGCAGCAAGATCGTCAGTCTCAAAACAACTGAATATGATGTGCTCGGTTTTCTGGCTGCATTTTCTTCTCTGCTTCCCTCAAATGTTTCTGTCAACAACTTCCGCTTCAACGAAAGCGGCGTGGATATTGCAATGGCAAGTACTGCAGAAAACATTGATCTGGCAAGAATTCTCAAACCCATGGCACACTGGAAAATCAGTCAGCTGCAGCAGCGCCAGAACCGGGGCGGAAGCGGAACATCCATCAATCTGAAACTCGTTCCGGATACCGGAGAAGTTACGAAGAAAGGACGCCGCAGATGAATCAGAAAATATCAGAATTCCTCAAAACGCCCAACGGCAAACTTGTTGCCGCTGTCGGAGCGTTGGTGCTGGTGTGGATCATTATTCTGTTTTCCTACCTCGACGGACTGGACACGCTGTTTCCTGATGATCGCAGCATAGCCCAAGCCAAACGTGAACTGGTCAACTGCCGCAAAGGTTACGAAAAGGCTCTTGAGGAAACACGGAAAAATGACAAGCTCCTCAAAGACTACAATCAGATGATTGAAAATGCCTGGAAAGAAGACAAGCACGGCATGGTTGATACAGAGTTCCGCCGTCTGGTTTCCAACGCTGCCCGCAGCGTGGAATTGACCCTTGACAGCATCGGCGCAGTCAAAAGCAACCGGATCAATGCGGATTTCTATCATGCTGAATTGGATGTTTCAGCCCGCGCCAATTACGAAGATGTTATAAAATTTTTCAAAGCCGTTGAAAAAATCACACCCAAAGTCACCTGGCGGCGTGTGGATATCCGTCCGGACCGCCGTCCGCCCTGGGTTAGACAGCAGAATCAGGGCAGCATTACTGCCCGCGTTCTCAGCGAAGACAATTCCACTAAAGCAACCACCCGTGTCGGTTTCAACGGCACTTTGCGCGTCATCGGATTTGACGGTAAAATCGTTCCCGCAAAACAGAAAGGAGGACGCAAATGAAAAAACTCTTATTTGCAGTTAATTGTGTTCTCGGAATTCTGGTCTTGATTGTTCTTGTCTCCAACCTTGCCGGACTTCGCACAAAAGAACAGACCTTTGAAGTCAAAAAAAGAACAGCCAAACGGGGACCGGGGCAGGAAACCGTGAAACGTTCAAATCTTGAAATTCCAAAGGAAAAACAGATTGAAACAATCGTCAATGCGGATATATTTAATCAGGAACGTACTCCGAATGTTTCCCCCTGGGGCAGAGGCAGAACTCAAATCACCCTGGTCGGTACATTCAAAGTCGGAAAAATGGAAGGCGCAATTATTCTCCAGCAGAATCAAAACCGTTTTTCCATGCCTTCCCGCATGGGCGCAATGATGTCACATGACGCAATGATGCAGATGATGCAGCAAAACATCAACAGAGGACCGAACAACGCTCAGGGTAACGCCTTTCCGGGCGGCGGCAGACGTATGGGAAGTATGCGTCAACGCTGGTCCATGCTCAACCCGCAGCTGGCACGTCAGTTGGCAGGCGACAATCAGCAGACACCTGTCAAACAGTATGTCCGCGTAGGAGAAACTCTTGCCAATGGT
>JAZQYS010000448.1:0-1649 GCA_045633645.1 Victivallaceae bacterium
TGAGCTGTTCAAGATCAAAAGAAATAACATGAAGTCCGTCGCCGAAAAGGAAGTTGGAGGGCGTGGCGTCTCCATGGGTTAAAACTTTCTGATCCTGCCAGACAGCTGGTTCGCTGATCCAGCTGTCTTTGAGGGACATAAAATAGTTGTATTCTCCGGAATCCATCAGCTGCGATGCACCCAGCATTACTGCGTCAAAATAACTGCAGCTGTCATAAAAATCCACACCTTCCGGACGGGCGGAGCGGTTGTGAACTGTTGCCAGAAAGTAGGCAAGTGCGGTCAACTTCTGATAGAGCAGTTCAGGATTCTTTTCTTCAAAAGACCGGGTGAGGATTTTATCAAGGGTTGTACCATGGCAGAACTCAATGACAAGAAGACAGTTGAGAGCCTCATTTCTGCCGAGAGTTTTGGCTGCATAGTGGTAATCCCCGAGATATTGGCGGAATTCATTGATGTTGTTGTATTCACGGTTCAGACGGCGGCGGGCGACTTCCCAATTATCCATTTTATCTGAATAAAAGAATTTGCCGACAACCCGTTGACCTGTGGCGCGGTCTTCATAGATGTAAACGGCGTTGGAACCGTTGGTTTCAAAGACCCGTATTCCGTCGCGGGCATCTGCGCCCACCTGAGGAAAAATTTCCCACCTGAGATATTCATACAGCGGATCTGCTGTAGAAACTTTGCCGATATAATTGCCGATCATAAAAAGTTCCTTTGTCAGAGCCCCGGAACGGGCAGCTGCTCAGCGGCGGGAACCCAGAACGCTTCGTCTGCCAGTCCGGAGGGGAAAATACGCACATTGCGGTAACGCGAACTTAACGCAACAAGAGAGTAGGGACAGAACAAAAAGGTGTAAGGCTGATCTTCGTGCAGAATTTCGGAGATTCTGTGGGCAAGACGGATTCTTTCAGGCATGTCAAAAGTTTCGCGCATTTTTACAATAAGTTTATCCAGTTCTGCATTGGCGTATCCGATATGGTTGCTGCCGCCGGCACTGCGTTGACTTGAGTGCCAGATTTGATACATATCCGGATCAAAATTGCTCATCCAGCCCAGACAGCAGGCATCGTAACGGCGTTCTTCCAAACGGCGGATATAGACGGACCACTCCACATTCTGAATTTTCATATCGATTCCGGCCGCAGCGAAGGATTCTTTTATCACAGGCATCATTTTCTGTTGGATGGAACTTGTTGCAATCTGGAGCATGGTGAACGTGAACTTTTCTTTGTTTTTGTCAAGAATACCGTCTCCGTCGGAGTCGCGCCAGCCGGCCTCGGCTAAAAGTTTGCGGGCTTCTTCAGGAGAGTACGGCAGATTTTTTATATCTTTGTTGTAGTAACTGCTGCCGGGAAAGAACGGTCCGTTCACGTTTTCAGCCAGATCAAAATAAATATCTTTGCGGATTTTTTCGCGGTTGATCAGCATGGTGAGTGCGCGGCGTACTCTTTTGTCACGGAACAACGGATTTTTTTGATTATAACCGATATAGGTGTAACTCGGAAGAAGATATTTCAAACGCCGGACGCTGCCGTTTTTGAACATCGGAACATCCGCACGGCGCACCCACTGATCGGGTGTCAATCCCAACTGGTCGATTTTTTTGCCGCCCAGAGCCTGAAAACGGGTGTTGGGGTGTTTGA
>JAZQYS010000449.1:0-25898 GCA_045633645.1 Victivallaceae bacterium
GGAGAAAGGCGGTCAAGCAGATATTCCTCGCCTTTACGGGGACTGATGACAAACTCTTCTGCGCCGAAAATGTGCGACACCTCATCGGCAAAAAGTCCGGCAGCATTGATAACGTGTCTGGCGCGCACTTTTTCTCCTGAAGAAGAGACTATTTCCCAGACGCCGTTACAGTCGCAGGCGCCGGAAACTTTGAAGTTGGTCTTTATTTCAACGCCGTTGAGTTTTGCAGCTTCTGCCAGAGAAAAAACAAGTGCATACGGTTCAACCACACCGCCGCCGGGCGCAAAAAGTCCGCCGTAAACTTCGGCAGAAAGTTTGGGTTCAAGCTCCGTAATCCGTTCTTTTGAACAGAGTTCAATACCCGGAACTTTATTTTCAACGCCCTGCTGATAGAGGCGTTTGATCTCCTCCATCTGCTCCGGCTTGAATGCAACAATCAATATACCGCAGCGGTTGAAAGCAAAATCCAGTTCCTCATGCCACTTGTCATACATGAGGTTGCCTTTGATCTCAAGTTTTCCCTTGAGTGTCTTTTCAGCAGAATAATGAAATCCTCCGTGAACGATTCCGCTGTTGGCCTTGGAAACACCGAAACTTACATCGGACTCCTTTTCAAGCAGTACCGTCTTTAATTTATAACGGCTCAGCCGGTATGCCGCCGCTGTTCCGCTCACGCCCCCGCCGATGATGGCTGTATAATAAATATATGACATGGATAAATCCTTAAAATTTGTTTAGTTGCATGTTTAGTATTAAAATACACCATTCTACACACAAAATCAAGTCTGAAATCTCTTGAAAAAGCGGTTTTATTTTACAGATATTTCAATTGATACTATCTTGACATTATATCAAACGTGGGTATATTATTGTTGATAGAATCAATATAGTATCATTGAGAAAAACACGATGAAAACGCTGAAAAAAGATTTGATTTTCAACTTTTTAAGTGAAAAGATTTCAAGCGGAGAGTATCCGCCGGGATACCGTTTTCCGACAGAATTGGAGTTTTCCAGACAGTTGGGTGTCGGCAAAGTCACGCTCCGCAGCGCATTGGCAAAACTTGAAAAACTCGGCATGGTCGAGAGAAAAGTATCTCAGGGTACTTTTGTTCCCGGACATTTTATGCCGATGGGCAAACGTTTTGCAGTCGTATATTCTCCGAAGCCTGAAATTTCAAATCCCTATCTTTATATCATGCCCGGCATTGAACGCCGCAGTCTGAAAAAAAACGTTGAACTTGTCCGGGCAACTTACGATTACGCAAAAACTCCGGGATTTTTTAAAGAGGCTCAATGCAGCGGCATTATCATTCTCGGAAGTGACTTCACCGGGAATGAACCGATTTTGACCGCAGTCAGACAATCACAGCTGCCTGCGGTCATTCTTGGACGTGATACCGACCGCGCGGCAACTCAGATGGCTGTTATCGCAACGGATACACATCAGGCATGGCTCCAGGCACTCAATCATCTTAAAGGATGCCATTGCAAACGGATCGCAACCATCTGGCTCCACGCAGATACCGACCGGAGCCGCTTCAAAGGTGATTACAGAAGTTACCTCAAAGAAAACGGATTTGAAAACTCTGCTGATTTGATTTTTTCTGCAAAATACGAAGACCGTTCCATCCGGAAAACAGTGGATGAGATCCTGTTGCTCCCTCAACGTCCGGATGCCATTATCGGATACTCCGACTTTTTTGCACTCATCATCATGGAGCAGCTCAAAGAATGCGGTATTTCCATTCCCGGCGATATCGCCGTCATGGGCTGCTGCGGATATCCGGGCAGCGCATTTCTTGAAACGCCGCTTTCAACAGTAGACTTTCAATACGAAAAAAAGGGCGAAAGGGCGATTGATCTGCTCCTTGAAGCCAACAGGTGGTTTCATGCCAATACTGAAACACCGCTGGAATATATCTCTTCAAAACTGATAGAACGCTCCAGTACCGACAGAAAAAAATAATCACTTCAACCATAAGGGGGTGGCAAAATGCTGAAATTGAAATATTACAAATCTTTGCGTTCCGCACAATCAGCCTTTACGCTGATAGAACTGCTGGTTGTGATTGCAATCATTGCGATCCTTGCTGCGATGCTCATGCCCGCATTACAGCAGGCAAGAGAAGCCGGAAAAGGCGCGAACTGCAAAAGCAATCTCAAACAATTGGCAACGGCTCTGGAGGTCTATACGACATCTTTTGACGATTATTATCCGACAAATGAAGGAGAACGTTACACCAATGACACCAATTACAGAAAAAACTATGCAGGAACACTGATGGACTGTAAAATGATTTCAGTCAAATGCTTTTTCTGTCCGTCTGAACGGGGAAAAACCAGAGCAAATTACCGCAAAAGCGTTCTTGACAGTTCCGTTTCCGCCGGCTGCATTTACGGCCTTGCTGAGATCGATTACGGTTACAATCACTACTCAATCGGCGGCACGGCGAGTGTTAAAAACGGATCAGCCATCGGCGGAGCTGCCACTTCAACTCCGGCAAAGAAAAACCTCATCAAAAAACCTGCAGCAACGATCCTTCTTGCAGATTCAATGGGATACGATTCCAACGGTTTGACCGGACGCGGCACCTTCCGCATTTATCCGCGTCACATCACGACATGGCCGGGAGTAGCTTACCCTGCTCACCGCAACAGCTGTTCTGTTGCGTGGGTGGATGGTCATGTAGACAGTGAATACGCCACTGCTCCCGATCTTGCCGGAGTCGGTTTCCTTTACAGCAACGGCGGCAGCCGTTTACGCAACGGAAGCAACTTTTTTGATGATAACTGCTGGGATAGAAACTGATGAAAAAAATATTCTTTATTCTTACTTTTGCCGTCTTATTTCAATTCACCCTCAACGCAGCCTCTGCCGGAATCACGCCCGCCAGTCACAGGCAGAACAAAACTGTTGAGTGTATCGGAAATGAATTGAACGCCGTCCTCTTCTATTTAACTGCCCAAAACTTTCTCCCCAACACCTTTGCTTCCCTTTCCGGCAAAGAGGAATTAACTCTTGAAATCGACTGGCCCGCAGATATTGAAATGACCGGTTGGGTCAACGCACACCAGCAGAACGGTGCTTTTTTCAAACCGGTTTTTGTCAGAAAAAAGGATAAATACAATGTCCTGCAAATAAAAATCTCTCAGGACACCGTTCAAAAGAGGTTGAAAAGACATTATGTGCATATTTTTGTCTATTTCCGTATGCCTGCACAGGCGGAAAAAAACTTTTCATGGAAAGTCATAAGTTCCGGAAAAATTCTGGCAAAAGAAACCAACAAGCTCAAAACCGTCGGCGTAATCGACAGAAATGCCAAACTTGCCAAAACTTACCGCGCCTATATCTGTCAGCCGGGTGCCGACAGTATCTACATGCCGGCAAGACTCATGGACGAACGCATCAATTACTACAAACGTCTCGGTATTGATACGATTGAAGCCATTTACGGAACCGCCCGCAGAACAACTGAAAAAAATTCCCGGAAAATGCGTGCTGCCGGTCTGGAAGTCGCCGGTCTGCGCCTCGGCGGACTTTATGATCTGCAGTTGAAATATTATTCCGAAAAGAATTTCGGGAAAGACGGACTCGTCGGCAGTATGAAAAAATTTTGCGATGAAATCAATAAAAGAGAGGATATTTATTACAAAAACTTCTGCGCTCCGCATACCAACGCTTTTGCCATTGACTGGGAACCGAGCATGATCCGTCAGAACCTGCCCGGATACGACGATGCGGCAACCACTGCCGCCTTCGCTCAGAAATTCAATATCAAAGAAAAGTTAACGCCTCAAATCCTCAAAAGCAGATACGCAAAGCAATACGCCTCTTTCCGTCAGGAACTTTACTGCATGCCGATCAAAACCATCCGCGATATGGTCAAAAAGTACAGACCTCATGCCGCATTTTACGTCTGCCACGGCAGCGGACTGCCCTGGAAAGATTTGGATTATCAGGTTTATGATAAATATGCTGATTTTCATCTGCCGATGATTTACACCGGCTCCACCATGTCATTTTTTAACAGCGTTGAAGATATGTCTGATTACGTCAGTAAAAAGAAACTTATTCCGGTAACAGAACTTGCCTATTCAGGAGCTGTGAATTATCCCGATGTCAATGCCTGCGTCATGAATCTGCTTTCCCCAGCCCTTGCCGGATGTGCCGGTGTCGGACAATGGCCGGGCTTGACAGAGCTTGACGGCGGCATCCATTATGCCTTTTACCGCACCAAAGTATTGCTGGCTCCTGTCATCGATATTTTCCAGCAGGGCAAAAATGCAAAAATCGGCATAACGCCTCTGCCGCTTCAGAAAAAAATCATCAGAACCGGAGATGTTGAAATTGATTTATCCTATCCGCAATGGAGTTCAAGCGTAGTGATAAGAGCCAAAGAATTCAAGGGAAAAACCGCCATCGGCATTCTCAATCTGAACGCCCGCGAAACGCTTTTTACGGAACTTGCTCTTCCCGCAGGAAATACGCCGCGTTATCTCTTCGAACCTGATCTGAAACATTACATACCGCTTTCGGCAAAAGCGCAAAAAGTCATCATAAAAACCCGTCCGCATTCCCCCGGTATCTGGCTGCTCACGCAGGATAAAGCCGTATGTGCGGGCATGAAACAAATCACGTCTGCTCAATTTGCCGGAGAATTTGCAAAAGAACAGCGCAAAAACGCCTCCCGTTCCGGCAGCACGGTATCTCTGGGGAAAAAGGGATGTTTTGATATTTCTTACATGACACAAAACAAACTGCCGCTTTTGACAGTCAAAACTCAAAATGAATGTATTGGTTTTTCCACTTCAGGCGGAAGAATCATGTATTGGAGAAAAGGAAATTCCGGAAATCTGATTTCTTCAAGCATTCCGCAAGGCGGCTTTGCGATGGATATGTTCTGGCTGCCCCGCAGCGGCAGGTGGTCCGGGGATGAAGTATCGGATATGACTCTTGAAAGCTGCTCCAATGACGGAAATACCGTCAAAATCACCTGGTCAGGCTCACTCAACCGCACCTTGAACGGCTGTACACTCACCAAAGTGTACACGTTCAAAAAAGGCGTTCCCGGAGTCCGTATCAATGTCACGCTTCGCAACGGCAACCCCGATCCCCGGAATACCTTCTCTTACTGGTCGCACAACTTTTTGGCACAGGAGGAGAAACTGACAGAATATGCCGTCTTTACGCCGGACGGTAAAAAAGCGGATACCTCCAAACCGACAAGCTGTTATCCCAACGCCGTCTTAACTGCCGCTGAAAAAACGCTTCTGGGAGTCCCGAAACATCAGCGGGAAGCCGTCCGCAGCACTTTCGGCATCTACGACAAAGCTGCCGGAACCGGATTTATTTTCACCTATCCTGAAAACTTTTTGATGAACTACCGTTTCGGCAGCTGCGCCGATGTGATGATGAAACCCGTCTCCCTGCCCCATAACGGTACATTGAAAGTCAATTATCACATTCAGGCGGAGCAAATGGAATTCAACAGTTTTTCCGCCAAAGTCAAAACGCTTTCTGAACAGAAAAACCGTCTGTCTGAAAATGAAGAGTCTGCTGACAGAAGCAATCTGCTTTCAACTCTGCTCCGGCAGAAAAAATGTTTTGTTCCCCGCACACTTAAAAACAATGCCGCATGGAACATTGAAAATGATGTTTTGCATATTGACATGCCGCAGGAAAATTCCATCATTGACCTGCGGAGCAAAGGCGTTGAAATCAAGCCCGGGAAAAAGTATCTTCTTTCAATGCAAGTTAAAATTGAAAAATTGCTCTTCCGTAACGCCAAAAGTTTTTTCATCGTTTACATGTATAATCAGAGCAACAACAAACACTCCTTTCTGCGCTTTTCAGGAAGCGGCAGCAGTTCCGGTTGGCTGACTGTTCAACTGCCGTTTGATTCCGCCGGTATCCTCGGCGGCAAACTTTCAAGCCGTCCGATTGTTATGCTCAAACTGGAAAATCTTTCAGGAAAATTTGCATTCAGAAATTTCACCCTGATCGAACTGCCGCAAAATGCCGACCTCAAACGCGGTGTCATCTCCTCTGACGGAAAAATGCACACAGGTTCCGGATTCAGGGTCAGATAGATTTCTCACCCGAAAACAACAAAATAATTTGTAAAACAAGACTTGAACTGTTACATTATCAAAAAGCAAAGAAAGAGTCTTGTTTTATGGATTTATTGAAAATATCTCAGAATGTCCGGGCGCTGCGTATCGCTCAGGGTATGACCGTTGATCAGCTGGCGGCTAAAAGCGGATTCAGCAAGGGATTTATTTCCCAGGTTGAAAATTTCCGTATCACCCCGTCCCTCAAAGCGGTCAACAAAATCGCCGCCGCTCTGGGAACGGAACTTTCTGTTCTCTTTCAAAGTGAAACGCAAATTCCCGAATACACTTTCGGCAACATCAATCAGGGAGAAGAAGTCACCCGCGACAACAGCGGACACTTCGGTATCATCTACAACAGTCTTGCCTACCGCCAGATCAACCGCCAGATGGATCCCTTTATTATTGAATATCACCGAGCCAGCGAAGAACGCGATTTTCTTCTCCACGATACAGAAGAATTCTACATCCTGCTCGATGGTGAACTTGATTTTTATATCATGGACGACAAAAACTGTACCCGCATGAAAGCCGGCGACACCGTCTATCTCCGTGCCAATGTCCCCCATAAAGTCAAGCTCGCAGAAAACTGCAATTACGCCAAAGCCCTCAATGTTTATTCAAAGAGCGAAAATTAAAATTTTTTCACTTGAAAAAAAATTAAGATACTGTATGTTTTGTAACAGGCTTTAATCTATTTCACAAAACGGGGAAAACATGCTTTATTATCTTCACAACTTTGAGTCTTTTTTCGGTCCTTTGCGGGTATTTGAATACATCTCTTTCCGCGCGGGAGGTGCTTTTTTCACGGCATTTCTGCTGACGATGATGTGTATTCCGCCGCTGCTGCCCTTTTTTAATAAACACTGTGTCCAGAAGTCTGCCCGCACCGATGACGATACCCGTCCGCGCAAACCGATGATGGGCGGTGTCATCATCATCGCCTCCGTCGTTTTATCCGCCCTGCTCTGGGGCGAACTGCCCGACCGCAAACTGATCGTTTTTCTGTTGGCAACCATCGGACTTGCCGCTCTCGGATTTGCCGATGATTACATCAAACTCAAATATCTGCGTCAGGAACGCGACGGCGTGAAAGAACGGACAAAAGTCATCATTCAGGCTATCGTTGCCGTTCTGGCAATCTATGCCCTTTACAAAACTTACGGCACGGTAACGATGAAAATTTATCTGCCGTTCTTCAAAAACCCTTTCCAGTTTCTCCCCGAAAGCGAAAAAATTGCCGTCATGACACCGTTTTTCAAAGATGCGTTATTCAGCATGCCGCTGTTTTTGATGCCGCTGTGTCTGATTTTTATGCTTGTTTTCAACTATGGTGTACTTTTCTGCGCCAGCAACGGCGTTAATCTTACTGACGGCAAAGACGGACTTGCCTCCGGCTGCATGGTCATTGCAACTCTCGCCTTTGCCCTCAGCGCATATCTTTCAGGACACCGTATCTTTGCCGGATATCTCAATATCCCCTACGTTCCCGGCGCAGGAGAAATCGCTATTTACGCCTGCGCCATCGCCGGAGCCTGTCTGGGGTTCCTCTGGCACAACTGTCAGCCCGCCTCCCTCATCATGGGTGATACCGGCAGTCTCGCCCTCGGCGGCGCACTCTCCCTCATCGCCATCATGCTGGGTCAGCAGGTTCTGCTCTTTATCATCGGATTTGTCTTTATCCTGGAACTTGCGTCTTCCTTTATCCAGCGTTTCGTCTACCGCCACTTCGGCGGAAAAAGATTTTTCCTCATGGCCCCCATTCATCACCACTTTGAGAAAAAAGGTATCCCCGACAGCAAAATTACCATCCGCTTCTGGATATTCGCAATCCTCTGCGCCCTCATCGGTCTTGCAACCCTGAAACTGCGCTGATTTTCCCGATAAGGGTAGATGGTTCTTGGGGAAGGGGAAAACTTCTTTTCACGAGAAAAGACCGAAACGTCGGCTTCGGTATATTTTCTTCCCCCTTGTCCGCCGTAGCCTTGTGCAAAGGCGGAAACCCTTTTCAAGAAAAGCGAGGTATTTTTTTAAGTAAAAACAATACCCTATCGGTAATATCTACCCATATAGGGAACAGAGTTTTTCAAAAAACGCGGCGTATTTGTTGAGGGAAAAGTACAGGTTTGAGGGACGATTTTTTACAGAAAACATCAATCGTCCCTCTTGTCCACTTGAGGCAGGTCTGTTTCAATTTGTTGTTTTAATCTTCAACGGGATTTCCGGCTATTCTTCATTTGCCTGAATTGCTGCGGATTTTCAGGAGCTGAGTCAGCCCATAAGCCTTTTTTATCTGCCCTTGCTTGTTTTTCAGCTTGAATGTATGCAGGGGTTTTATCATAAAAGCTGTAATGCCACGCATAACCGTTTTGAACTATCACAAGATTGATTTCAATACCGCCGCAGAATACGGTCCCGATTATTCTGCCGTAACAGTCGACGGCTCTGTATCTGATTGAAACTTGTTTGCCGAAAATCAAAGAGGATAAAAACTGTTTGGATTTGCTGCCGAATGCCTGTTTCTTTTCGGGAGCATCTATTTTATCAAGGCGGATTTTGAAATTGCCTTTGTCCATTTCATCTAAAACAGTAATGGTATCGCCGTCAGCAACAGCAATCACCTTGCCTTTGATTTCAGCAGAAAAAAGAGAATGAAAAAGAAAAATCAGAGAGATCAAAAAAAGGTGTTTCACTGTGGCGTTTCCTTTGGAGTTATGGGAAACACCACAAAAAAAGAGGTGCATCCCTGTCTGCACCTCTCAACACGCTTACCACGGCGTCCCAACAAATGCAAAGCAAAAATGCACCGTGTATGCACAATACACGGCACAAAAACGCATTGTCGGGAAGGCTTTGTTCTTTTGTGGTAATTTGTTGAGAGAGCCTTTTTATGCAATATATAATTATTTTTCAGTTCAAGTGTTTTTCAGTTCGTTTTTTGCCTTTCCTGTCGGTTAAAATACACTGTAAAAAATATAACACCGTAACGATGAAATTTCAACTTGAAACAACTGTTTTTCCAGGATGAAAACTTTAGTCTTACTGAACCGGATATTTCAACTGCCGTAACGGTCAACGGCTCTGTATCTGATTGAAACTTGTTTGCCGAAAATCAAAGAGGATAAAAACTGTTTGGATTTGCTGCCGAATGCCTGTTTTTTTTCGGGAGCATCTATTTTATCAAGGCGGATTTTAAATTTCCCCTGATCCATTTCATCCAGAACCGTAATGGTATCCCCGTCAGAAACGGCAATGACCCTGCCCCGTATCTCCGCTGCAAAGAGAGAAAACAATGGCAAAAGCAAAGAGAATAAAATCAGTTTTTTCATGGCGGCAGTTTTCTTTGGAGTGACAGGAAAACACCGCAAAAAAAAAGAGGTGCATCCCTGTTTGCACACTTCAGCCCGCCTACCACAGCGTCCAACGGAATACAAAGCAGAAATGCACCGTGTATATGACAATACACGGCACAAAATACTTCCGTCAGAAGGCTGTTTTTACAAGGTGGTAGTTTGCTGAAGTAGCCTTTTTATGCTATATACAATTTATCAATTCAAGATTTTTATGTTGATATTTTTCCTTTCATGTTGTTTAAAAAAGTCACGGTTCAATATAGCACTGTCAAAAATTTTTTTCAACTTGATATTGCAGATATACTGTAATTTTCTGTTGATGTAACGCTGTATTGCAGCAAAGATACAAAAAATCCGGGGCGGAGATTTCCGTCCCGGATTTTGTCTTAATCTTCAACGGGACTGTTGGCATTGACGCAGCGCGGATTGTTTTCATCCAGCCGGTTTGACCAGAGGTATTTTTTTGTTTCAGCAACAACCACTTTCTGAAGAAAAATCAAACTTATAACGTTGGGTATCACCATCAGTCCGTTGGAAAAATTGGCGAAGTCCCAGACAACTGAAAGAGATCCGACTGCCCCCAGAAAGGCAATCAAAGTGTAGAACACTTTATATCCGGCAAGCACCCACGGCGTCTTGACCAGATAACGCAAGCACTCTTCTCCGTAATAAAACCAGCCGATGAGCGTGGTGGAGGCAAAGGCAAAAATCGCAAAAGCAAGCAGGTATTTTCCGACATAAGGTATCTGTTCAAAACAACTCTGCGTGAGGATGGAGTTATCCTTTAAACTGACCGATTCCGGATAAGCCAGAGCGCAGGAAACAATCACCAGTCCCGTCATGGCACAGATGATAATTGTGCAGAACGTTCCTGTATAGGACACCAAGCCCTGACGGACCGCATTGCGGGTACGGGCTGTTGCCGCAACGATGGGTTCAGACCCCATTCCCGCTTCGTTTGAAAAAAGTCCGCGGGCAATACCGTAACGCGCGGCAAGCATGAATCCGTAACCGGCAACGCCGCCGAAAGCCGCCTGAGGTGCAAAGGCACTTTTGAGAATCACTTCAACAGCCTCAATGAGAAATCCCCTGTTCATAAAAAGCAAAGTCATACATGCGGCAAGATAAATTCCGGACATAAGCGGCACAAGGCAGGTACAGACCCGGGCGATACTCTGCAATCCGCCCATAATGACCAATCCGACCAGAATGGAAAAAACCAAGCCTGAAATCCACGGTTCAACGCCGAATGTTTTGTTCACGATTACCGCAATCGCATTGCTCTGAACAAGGTTGCCCGTTCCGAGAACGGCAATTCCCGCAACAACACAAAAGATAACCGCAAGCCACTTCTGGCGCAGTCCGCGGGCAATGACGTACATGGGACCGCCGTGAACCATTCCCTCTTTATCTTTGATACGGTATTTGACAGCAAGGAGTGATTCAGCATACTTTGTCGCCATACCGAAAATGCCGGTCACCATACACCAGAAAACAGCCCCGGGACCGCCGAGAGCAATCGCTGTCGCCACACCCACAACGTTACCTGTTCCGATGGTGGAAGCAAGCGCAACTGCAAGTGCGGCAAAGGGGGCGACGTTTCCGTCAAGCTGATCATCTTTTTGGACGACAAGTTTAAATGCCGTTCCGAGATATTTCTGAATGAAACACAGACGGATCGTATAAAACAGGTGCGTTCCCAGCAGCAGAATCAAAAGCGGCGGTCCCCAGAGAAAGGCGTCTGCCGCTTTGAGACCTGAGGAAAACATTTCAAAAAACTGCGCCATGATATCCCTCTTATTTTACTTGACGGGGAAGGGAAATTGACAATCCGCAGGCACACTTTTAAAACTGTCAAAATCACGTTTCAGCACATCGGCAAGTGCGCGCCAGCGGCCTTCCATATCATCCAGATAGAGCCAGGGCTGCCAGCCAAGTTTAATATACGTTGAAACAGCCGGCACGCGGAAGTCATCAGTCAGGAGAGAATACGCCCGGTATCCCTCCTGATACAAACGGTGCATGACAGCGACACTCACACTTCTACCCAGACGTTTGCCGTTGTAATCAGGATGGGTCATCACCCAGCCGAGAACGCCAAGTTCGGGACGTTCAGGCATATCCGTTTTTTCTGCGGCGGCTGAGGCACAGAGACGTCCGGTGGCTTTTTCTTCAACCACAAACAATGCGTCTTTGAGAACCTTGTTGCGGAATTTTGCCAGATATTCCGGCTCCCAGGCGGGGAATCCCACAGAGGCACGCAACTGATTATACGCTTCAAGTTCACTGTCTTCAAGCGGACGGATGACGAAACCTTCGGCAATGGTCAACTCGGGCAGTGCCGTTTCCACTGCATTGAAAATCATTTTAAGCTGGGGCATTTTATTTTTCCTTTATTTTAAAAATTTGATTATTTCATCCAAATCGGTCAATTTCAATATTCCCGCAGGAATCATGGATTGCGGGATCGGCGCAAAATCATCTGCCAGAGCCTCACGGTAGGTCGTGAATTTTTCAGGCAGTTTGATTTTAACAGGTTTTTCACTTAAAAAGGCGGCAAAAACGGCGGGGATCACACCGATTCCCGATGCACTTAACGTGACCTCTTTTGCCCCCTGAGCATACAGGAGTTCAACGGCGCAAAGAACGTCTTTGACTCTCTTGCCCGTCATGGATTCATTGAGCATCCACAGCAGGGCGTCATAATGATAATCTGCCTGATAATCGGCAAAGAAATCCTGTCCGTTCTGATTGCAGCTTTGCGAAAGACTTTCACCCACACCGCGGTAATCAATACCGCAGAGATAACCCTCTTTTTCATCCGGCAGCGGACGGTCTTTCAATTCGTCAATCACGCTCTGATGGGGAACATAAAGTTCAACTTTGTCAAATTCAGGGAACTGATACCAGGCGTGTTCCACGTGAGTTACAAAAAGCGTGGCAATAATTCCCGGATCCGTTTCAAGTCCGTAACGTGAAAAGATATGATTTCTGCTTTTGTGATACAAAACCCGCCAGTAAGGCTGCTCAATCCTGCCGATACCCAGCAAAGACAAAAGTTTTTCACGCAATTCTTCACGCGATAACTCCGGACGGACAATCTGATCAGCTTTTTCCCGGATCAATTCAAAAACAGTTTTGCTTCCAGCCAGATCAAGCGTGTTTCCGGTAGAAGTACAACAGGATTCTTCAAAAGAAAGCGGTTCAAACTCAGCCTCTTTTCTGATTGGTTTCAACCCCAATTGTTCAGAGAATAAGCGGAAGGACTCCAAACGCATATTAAGACTGTAACAATGCCGGTCTGGTCCCATAAAAAGACGGACATTATCTTCTGCGCCGAGCAGTTCATAGATTTTTCGGACTTCGGAAAAACTTTCTTTCGTTCCTCTGGGGTCGAACTGATCCAGAGCCTGAGCAAGAACTGTCAGCGGACGGGGAGCAGCGGCAATGAGCAAGTCCGCCATTTCTCCGCCGTCAACAGCAAACCCGGGATACATCTGTTCACCGTCTGCGGGCAGTTCATTTTCAACATTGCGCAAGAAACTTGTGATATAGCACCCGGGAGCGGCGGCGGCATAGCGGGAGTCAACAGCACTTAAAAGTGACGTCATCGTTCCGCCGCCGGAGTTTCCGGTAATTCCTATCCTTGACGTGTCAATTTCAGGGCGCGAACACAGATAATCCATTGCACGGATACCATCCCAGACCCGCCATGAACCGAAGTAGTCTCCGATACTTTTCAAATGACGGTTGATGATATTGTGCGTATCGCACAAATCATGCCTGCCCGCATCGCGCAGCTGCATGCGTTCCCCCTGATGAATGGGGTCAACAATCAGTGCCGCACAGCCGTTCAGGGCAAAAGTGTGGCACAGCGGCTGATAGTTTTCATGGATTTTTCCGTCTTCGGCGTGTCCTGAAACAATCATCATCGCAGGGATTTTTCCATCAATATCATCAGGCAGATACAAATTCATGGTAACGGGAAAACCCGGACGGCTCTGGATGATGATTTTTTCAATGGTATATCCCGGACGTTTGATTTTTCCTGTAATTTGCGGTTCAAGCGGCGTGCGTTCAGGAAAATCAAAGGTTTCCAACAGCCGTTTTTTCGCCGCACGCACATACTCTTCTGCGGCGGCACGGGTGGTAATTTTCTTGAGTTTCTCAGCACGCCGTGCGGCATTGGCACGGAATTTTTGCACAAAGTGTTCCTGGATTAAGGCTCCGAAATTGGACATTTTTCAATTCCCTCAAATCTCAATTCCCATACCGTCAGTTCCGAGAATCACAGGATAAGGCAGTTTTGCACACGCTTCAAGTGTGGCGGTAATTCCCTCTTCTCTCTGATAAAATCCACCGCGGTGATTGAAAACAAGTTTTCCAACACGGATTTTTTCAAGAAACGGAATTGCTTTGGCAATGGGGTAGTGCGTCAACTCAACAACCGCCAAATCACTGCCGTCAGCGTTTTCAACTGAAAAATCGCTGAAATCCGCCCGCAGATCTCCGCTGAAAAATATCTTTTTATTTTCAGCTTCAACGATGAGAGAATAACTTTTATCCGAAGCGGGCATCAGGTGTCCGGTTTTGATTGAACGCATTTTCAGGACATCATCGGCATAACCGTCGGCAACAGAAGCAAAGTTGAGATTTTCCGTTCCTTTGTAACCGTTGAGGGCAATCCATGAACGGATGATATCAGCACAGGCAATATCAGCCAGCAGATAAGTGCTGTCAATTTCAGGAAAACTTTTTCTTCCCTTCATGCCCAGACGGATAACTTCAGGCAATCCCGCCGTATGGTCCAAGTGGGTATGGGTAATCATCACCGCAGTAAGCTGTGCCGGATCAAGTCCTTTTTTGATAAGACGGTATGCCGCACCGTCGGCAGCATCAATCAGATATTTTTTGTTCCCCGCCTCAAGCAACATGGAGGTTGAGGCAAAATCGGGCGTTGCGGTTCCATGTCCGCAACCTGAAAAAGTAAGTTTCATTTTCTTTTATTATCTCCAGGGAGGATTGAATTTTGTTTTGGTATCTTTCCAATAATTAACCTGCGTATAATGCATGTTTGCCGCATGACCGTCAGCCATAAGCATATTCATCGTCTGACCGCTGCCGTGATAAAACACAGTTCTTGCGGGTGTTCCGGGGATTCCGGACGGTCCCCATTCGGCATCGATGGCAAAGTTCGCGGCGTTGGTATCTTCCTGCATATAGTAGCAATTCATGGCAACTTCTCCCATCAATGCAATCTGTCCGGGCTTGCGGATGGTGTTGAGCAGAATAAAGTATCCGTTATGCGTGCCGCGCCAGCCGGAATCACCGTAAGTTGCGTGCTGATTGTTGACCGCATGCCAGCGCAGACAATGCCGCCAGCCGTAGTTGCTCCCGCCCGTCTTGGACTTGGTCGTTGAGGGACAGTAAAACGGATTTTTCATACTGTAAGGACCGTATTGCAGCATCTTTGAACCATTGACGATACAGCGTACCCAAGTTTCACCATCTTGTGAAGTACCGGTCAAATCATACAATTTACTGATACCGACTCCGGGGATGTAGCCGCCGGAATTATCCGCATAAAACATCACAGCCATTCCGATCGTCTTTTCATTGTTGAGACAGCTGGTCTGTTTGGCACTTTCACGCGCTTTCTGCAAAGCCGGAAGAAGCATTGCAGCAAGTATTGCTATGATTGCAATCACAACAAGAAGTTCTATAAGGGTAAAACAATACTGTTTTACCCGTCCATGGACGGCAACGGAATGCTTGTTTTTCATACAGACTTTCTCCTTATTTCTTGGTGAATACGTTAAGTTTTTTTGCAACAGAAACTTCTATCTGATCAACTTCACACACACCTGTCCCTGCGGGCAGGTAAACGGCAAGAGAACAACGGGCGATTTCGCCGGATTTTTTCATATCTTCTGTGATGAAAATATATTCATTCTGCCGTCCGGTATCAGGAGCAGAAACAAATTTTGCACAGCTGTATCCCTGCTTCTTGTAGTAATAAAGACCGACACGGCACTTGCTGGTGGTGGTTCTGACTTTAATGCGCACAACATCATGTGTTCCGCAGGGAATGATCGGACCCTCAATCACAGTCGGATCGCCCTTGCTCCCCGTCAGACGGAAAGCATTTTTACCATCCTTTACAATCATTTCAGCCTTACCGGACTTTTTGTAATAATTGACCTTGCTCCACCCGGCGTAAAGATCGCCTTTGCGGTTTTTGCCGCCGAGCTGACTGTACGCAACTGAAGGAATAAATTCGTTGTCTTTTTCTCCTCTGGTGATAACAGCCATATCCACAAAAATTGCATTTTCCTTTGTTGAACCTTTGACGTAAGCCGGTCCGGTAAATTTTGCAGAGAACCACACCTGATCGTAAGTATTGTCAAGCGGGTCTCCGTTGGTCAGCGTGAACCAGTGATTGGTCGAAGCCTGGATTGCCCAGCCATGCGCCCAGAAGTCGGAAACAGGTTTCAGTTCAATGGCTCCGGGAATACGGAACCAATGATATTTTTCATCCTGCGGAACCTGCCGCAGAGGAAGTGCGACTCTGCCCGTTGAACGGTGATTGCTCAATACAAAATTTGTCGTGTAAAAGTTGTGTTTTTTGTTTATCAACTTATAAATGCCATGCCGTTCCGGACGGGGATCGGCGGATTTCAAAGCCATTCCGAGAAACGAGTCAGGATCTTTTACAACTTTTGCTCCGAACATGCTGACACCTTTGAAATTGATGTAACTGATCATCTTGAAGTTCTGTGCCGGCACATTTTTGAATTTTTCAGGACGGGGCAGATTGAGAGATACTGGTTGGAAACGCTTTTCAAATTCGTCATCGGTACGTTTGAAAGATGTACCTCCAAGTCTGCGGGTATATTCCCTTGACAGGGAACGGCACTCATTTAAAAGCGCATTGCGTGGAATGCCCGCTGCGGTAAAAACTTTTTCATAACTCTGCCAATTTGCAAGCACATACCAGACGGGCGTAATCAGTTCATAACGCAGACGCGCCGCATAACGGCTTTTTTCCGGCAGGGATTTTTCTGCTTTATGCACATCAAGATAAAATTTGAGCATAAATTCCGGCGTAAGATAATTCCAGTGTCCTGCGCCGCAGCTGGTGGAGTTGATCTGTTTCTGCTTTTTTATTCCCGCACGGATGATGTCAAAATAATTTTTCATCATCTTTGCAGCCGGTCCGAAATATCCCTTGAAAAACGTATCAGCAAGTTTTTCGGAATCAGTATCGGGCTTGACCATCAGACGGCTCGCGGCAAAATAGTTGAGAAGCATAAAGTTCTGCGGGGAATTGTGATCCATGCTTGCTTCAATGAACATCGCACGGACATTATTTTTCAAAAAGAATTTAAAATCCGGTTTGATGGTATCAAAAACAGTTTCCATGCGCGGCGGATTAAAGTAACTTCTGCCGCCAAGGTTCCAGTAATCCCACATCATCAGAAGTTTTGCAGATTTTTTCCAGCTGCTGTAATACTTTTTATACCAGGAGTTAAGCGTGGACTCCGTGGGATAAAAGGGTGAACGGCGCGAAAAATCATCGTCAATCTGAATTAAAACATTCTTTTCAGGCAGAATTTTGCGGGGCGGCTGTTTGGAACCGAATGTGCGGATGATGATTTCCGGATACTCTTTGCGGATATTTTTTGCAACAAAATTGATGTAGTCCAGCAGAAGTTCCGTTTCTGAGCCATCTGAGGAAATCAGTTTTTTACATTCAGGACAGCGGCAGATGTATCCGGTATTATCCAGCGTGGAGATATCATACACATAAGGCCAATCCTCTTTCGGATACTTTTTGCGGTCACTTTGAATTTTTTTCCGCAAAGACTCCAAAGTTATGCGCCTGACATCGGCATTGGTCATGCACAGACTGCCGCTCATTCTGTCGGATTTGGGCTTGACACGCCGTCCCATTTCATCCATCTGAAAGTATTCGGGGTGCTTTTCAAACAGTGAACGCGGCACATAATCACAGAGATTGTGATAGGGGTAATGCGGAATATTATACATGCCCCCGACATAAAGCGGCGGCAGACTCAGCGTGGCACAGCCGTTGATTCTGTTGCGGAGAATCCACTTCACATAACGCTCTTTTTCTGCTTTTGAGGCTTTTACCCGCAACAGATGATTGTGGATAGCGTCATAGATCAAACGTCCCTCAAAGGCGGGTTTGCGCTTTTCATTAAAGACGGGAAAGTCCGGTTTATCCGTCGGAATCACAGTTTCATCCGGCGCAATAAAGGCAACGCCGAGACGCTCCAATACTTCATAAACGCCGTAGAGCGTTCCGGCGGGAACTCCGCCGGAAATGATGAGATTTTTTCCGACGGAACGCAGAATCCACTCTTCCCGGTCAGCTTTGGAAGAATCAACTCCTTCAGTCTTTGCAAAAGAGGTGTTGCCGAGATAAATGACACTTTTGCCTTTTGCCTGACTTTCGGGAATAACGGTCAACTTTCTGCCGTATATTTTCTGATAAAAAAATTGCAGTTCCTCAGATGCTGTTTTTTCCAGCCGGGAAGGTTTTTTTCCTGTTACGAGAAACTCCGGAACTCCGGCAGATAACAGCTGAATACACACAAGCGAACAAAGGAACAGCAATTTTTTCATTTTTATTTTCTCCTGTTGCGAACCAGAACTGCCATATCAATCCAGATGGCGTTTTCTTTTTTTGAACCTTTAACGTAAGCCGGTCCGGTAAATTTCGCAGAGAACCAGACTTCATCCCAGGTATTATCCAACGGATTGCCGTCAGTTAATTTGTAAAGATGTCCCGTCGCCGCCTGAACCGCCCAGAAGTGTCCCCAGAAATAAGAGGTTCCTTTAAGTTCGAGCTTTCCGGGAATCCTGTACCAGTGGTACTTTTCATCCTGAGCAACTTTTTTGAGGGTGACCTGAACTCCGCCCGGAGCACCATGATTGCCCCAGCGGAAAAAGGTGGTTCTGCCCTTGCCGAACTTTTTATTGACACCGTGACGGTTCAGATCATCGCTCGCTGAACGCAGCGCTTTGCCCTGAATGGAATCAGGATCATCCACAACATGAGCATTGGAACGGCGCTTGGAGGCAAAGTGCGGATAGGCGATCATACGGAAATCTTCATCCGGAACATCCTTGAATTTTTCAGGACGGCGCAAATTGAGATTCACACTCTTGAAATCCTTTTCAAAATCCTCATTGATTCTTTTGAAATCCTTTCCGCCGAAGCGGGTGATATGCTTTCGGGCAAGCGCCCGGCACTCTGCCGGTAAAGTTTTATCCAGATTTATACCGTTCTTTTTAAAAATCGCACGGTAGGAATCGCGTTTGGCAATCGCATACCAGACAAAGGAAACAAGTTCATCTTCAATACGCTGTTTATAAGGCTGTCCGATTTTTGCAGCAAGTTTCTTCATCGCGGCATAGGAATTGTAGAGAAATTCAGGAGTCATGTAATCCCAGTGTCCGACGACATTGCTGGTCTGACGTCCTTTGTGTTTCATCGTTCCCTTGCGGATGTGATCAAAAATCTTACGCATCTCTTTAGCAGCAGGTCCGTAATAATGCGTAAAATAAATATTGATAAGTCTTTCCACATCCTGATCGGGATCGGTCAATAATTCACTGCCGAGGAAGTAAGATAAATCAATAAAACTCTGTGAAGCGTGCCAGCAGCGTCCGGCTTCCACAAAAATATCCGTCACGCGCATATCGCGGAAAAATTTAAAATCCGGCGCAATGGCATTGACAACCGTACCCGGCTGCGGCGGTTTGAGATACCCTCCGAGGTTCCAGTAATCCCACACCATCAGGCGTTTGGTGTTTTTGCGCCACTTGGCGAAATAGTCCAGTCTTCCGGCATTGATCGGGTGCGTCAAAGGACGGTAGGGGTCGCTGAAGGTAAATTTATCGGTCAAAAAGATCAGCACGTTATCCGCAGGCAGAATTTTCACCGGCGGCGTTGCCGAAGCACTGTAACCGAAAGTGCGGATGATGATTTCAGGATACTCCTTGCGGATCTCTGTTGCAATATAATTGATGTACTGCAGCAGAAGTCCCGTCTGAGAACCCTCAAATTTTGTAATTTTTTCACACTCAGGACAAAGACACATTTTGGGCGTATTATCCAATGTGGAAATATCATAGATGACCGGCCATTTTTCTTTCGGCAGGGTCTTGCGGTCAATTGCGATCATTTTACGCAAGGACTGCAACGTATGTTTTTTGACATCCATATTGGACATACAGACACTGCCGCAGTAAGCAAATTTCAGGGGTTTGTAACGTTTGCCGGCTTCGTTCATGGCAAAGTATTCAGGATGGGTGTCAAAAAGTTTGGGGTTGACGTATGAACTCAAAGAGTGAGAAGATGGACGTGTCGTCACATTGTGTCCGCTGTATTTCCAGAGCGGTTCAGCTTTGCTTTTGTTGCCGTTCTGTCCGCTGCGAAGTTTCCAGAGCAAATAATCTTTCTGTGCGGCATCGGCCTTCATGGTGACAAATCTGCGTGAAACAGCATCGCCGATCTCACGTCCGTCAAAGGCGGGCTTTTTCTGAACATCTTTGATATCGCAGGCTAAAGTTTTATGCTGCGGTGTTGAAGTTGCCGCCATCGTCAGAGGATAGCAGTCAAATTTGTGCAGCAGTTCCCAGACGGCATAAAAAGCACCGACGGGGTAGCCGCCGGAAAGAATCAGATTTTTTCCGGCAGACTTGATCACCCATGTTTCAGCAGAAAGTTTTTTCACATCCACCTTGTTCTTACGGGCGAAACGGGTATCGCCGATAAAGATACCTTTTTTGCCTGAAAAACGGGATTCCGGTACGATTTGAAAAGACGCTCCGGACATTTTTCCGAAAAACTCCTGCAAATCCTTTGCTGCCCGGCTTTCAAAACCTGCCGTTTTATCAGGCAGAACAATCGTATAAACCGCCTTTCCCTTATCGGCAAAAACAAAGCCTGCGGCACTTAACGCACAACAAAACAGCAGAGAAAAACACGTGGTAAGGATTTTCATTTTTTATTTGTCCTTATTGAATTTGTTAAGATCTTTTGCAACAGCTATTTCAATCTGGTCAAATTCATAAGTTGCCGTACCTTTGGGAATATACAGCGCCAGACGGCAGCGGGCAACTCCGGGCTTTTTGTTCTGTCCGGGATAGAAGATATATTCGTTCTGACGTCCCGTATCCGGCGCTTTCACAAAAGTCCTGCCGTTGAAGCCCCTGGTTTTAAAGTAGTACATACCGATTTCGCATTTGGGTCCGTTGGAACGGACTCTGACACGGATGACGTCATCTTTTCCGCAAGGGATCATGGGTCCCGTCAAAACGGTCGGCTTCGCGGGATTGGCGGTCACTTTGAAAGCGGCTTTTCCGTCTTTTGAGATCAATTCGGCTTTGCCGGTTGGCTTGTAGTAACCATTGACTTCCCAGCCCTGCGGCAGTTTGCTCTTTTTGTTGATATTTGTCATGTTTCTGTAAGCAGAAATGTCGGCAAATGCACTATCCTTTGTATTGCGGACAACTGCAACCATATCAATATAGAAGGCATTTTCCTTCTTTGAGCCTTTGACGTAAGCCGGTCCCGTGAATTTCGCGTGGAACCAGACCTGATCCCAGGTGTTATCCAGCGGATTGCCGTCAGTTAACATATACCAGTGTTTGGTAGACGCCTGAACTGCCCAGGCATGAGCCCAGAAGTAGGAAACCGCCCGCAATTCAATGGCTCCGGGAATACGGAACCAGTGATATTTTTCATCCTGCGGAAGCTCTTTGAGAATCAGTTCAACCCGTCCCGGCGCTTTGTGATTGCCCAGAACAAACTGCGTGGTGTAGAATTTGTATTTCTTGCTCAACAGTTTATTGGCACCTTGATTTTCAGGACGCGGATCGCTCATTTTCAAAGCTTTTCCGTGAATGGATTCAGCATCATTTACGACGGTTGTCCCCAAGTTACGTTTCTGACTGAAATTGCGGTAGGTAATCATGCGGAAGTTGTGATTGGGAACATCTTTGAACTTTTCCGGACGGGGAATCGTCAGCGTGATTGGTTCAAAACGCGTTTCAAAGTATTTTACCATGCGTTTGGGATTTTTTGCGCCGTAACGCAGGATAAATTCATTGGCGTATGTGCGGCACTCTTTAATGAGCTGATTTCTGCTGATTCCGGCAGAGGTGAAAATCTTTTCGTAACTTGCCCAGTTTGCAAGCGTATACCAGACGGGGGAGCAAAGTTCGTGACGGATACGTTTGGCAAAACGGCTGTTTTTCGGAAGTTTTGCAATTTCCGTATGATAATCTTTGTACAATTTGAGCATAAATTCCGGCGTCAGAAATCTCCAATGTCCGACAACGCAGGTATTGGCTTTCTGGGGGTCTTTGCGGACACCTTCACGGATGGCAAGGAAATATTTTTTCATCACCTTTGCCGCAGGTCCGAAATATCCTTTGATGTACTGATCGGCAAGTTTTTCAACATCAGCGTTGACATCAACCATCAGATGACTGGTGACAAAGTAGTTGAGCAGCATGAAAACCTGAGGTGAACTGCCGTCCATGCTCGCTTCATAGAACATCGCACGCACTTTGTTGCGGTGGAAAAATCTGATATCCGGCTGAATGGCATCAAACACCGTATCCACACGCGGCGGATTGGAGTAAGTTGCACCGCCTAAATTCCAGTAGTCCCACATCATAAGTGTCGGTGCGGCTTTGAACCACTCGTTGAAGTAAAAGGAGTACCACTTGTCAAGCGTGGACTCCGTGGGTTTATAGGGGTCGCGTGAAGAGAAAGAATCCGTCAGCTGAATGAGAACATTCTTTTCAGGCATGATCTTTTTGGGCGGAACTTTGGAGGCACTGTATCCGAAGGTACGGATGACGATTTCAGGATATTCCTTGCGGATTTCTCTGGCAACATGATTGATGTAATCCAGCAGCAGTCCGGTTTCACTTCCGTCAATGGCACTGATTTTTTTACAGTCAGAACATTTGCAGAAGTAGGGCGCATTATCCAGCTGAGAAATATCGTAAACATAGGGCCAGTCCTCTTTGGCAAACTTTTTACGGTCTTCCTTAATCATTCTGCGCAGAGATTCAAGGGTGATACGGCGCACATCTTTATTGGAAAGGCACAGACTGCCGCTCATGGAATCACTCAACGGCTTGAGCCGTCTGCCCTGTTCATCCATCTGGAAGTACTCCGGATGTTTGTCAAAAAGTGAACGCGGCACATAGTAACAGAAATTGTGATACTGAGGATGCGGAATATTGTACATACCTCCAACATAAATCGGGGGGACATGTCTGGTTGCACAACCGTTGATTCTGTTGCGCAGCAGCCACTTGACATACATCTTGCGGCTTTCGTCGGGTGCTTTTACCCGGTGCAGGTGGTTGGAAATACCGTCATAAATCAGACGTCCTTCCATATCCGGCTTTTTGCGTTCATTGAAAACAGGAAAATCCGGTTTATTGCCGGGAATGACTGTTTCTTCAGGAGCGATAAAGCCCACACCGAGACGCTCCAACACGGCGTAAACACCATAGAGAGTTCCTGCGGGAACGCCTCCTGTGATAATAAGATTCTTTCCTTTGGTACGGAGAATCCACTCCTCCTTATCCGCCTTGGAGCAGTCTATGCCGTTTGCTTTGGCAAATGCGGTATTGCCCAGATAAACGGCACTTTTTCCTTTGGCGGCAGACTCTGAAACAACTTTCAGTTTCTTACCGTAAATTTTCTGATAAAAAAGCTGCAGTTCTTCAGCTGCGATTTTTTCCAGACGGGCGGGATTTTTCCCCGTCACCAAATATTCCGGTACAGCCGCAAGCAGAGAAAAGACGTTTGCAAGCACAATAAAAAGCGAAAACTTTTTCATCGGGGAACTCCTTATTTTGTCATTTTTTCTTTGATTTTGATCAACTGCTCTCTTAAATTCTCTTCGCTTGCGCCGAGTTCAGGCATCTGCAGGGCGAGCATTTCTCCCAACGGCTTGGCGGCAAGGGATTCAGGATAAGCCTCAAGAAGAGCTTCTGCTTCTTCACGGGCAGAGAAAAATTCCGGCAGAAGTGCTTCTGCTTTTGTCACACTTTTGAGAACTGCCAGACGTGCAGCATCATCGCGCAATTCATTCCAGATAACAGAACCGTCAAAAGCGGCACGCAGAATCTGGGCATTGCGGATAAGTTTGAGCATAACACTGTTGAAACGTCCGGCCAACTCTTTATCACAGTCGCCGGGGAAAATCGCCGCCGGGTCAAAATGTTCCTGGGCAAAATTATCGTTGCGGTACTTTTCGCGGATTTCTTTATTGCGGAAATCGGGGATTTCCACAGGTTCTCCGCCGTTCTGACTGCTGCGGACAGCCATGATTCCCGCCAAAGTCACATCGCACGCGGCATAAATACCCCACGGACCGGGTTCGCCGGTCAATACTTCACGGGCAAAGTAATAAAGTTCCCAGAAATCGCCGCCGCCATGACCGCAGGAATCGGCAAGTTCTCCGAGTTCGGGCCACTGCGGTTCAACCGCCACCTGCGGGGTATGTCCGCCTGCACCGATACGCAGATAAAGTCCGTTTCTTTCGGATTCAGCTGAAGCTCTTGTTCCCCAGAGACGTTTACCCATGTGGTTGTCTCCCGTGGTCGCTCCGGTAAGATTGCGGAAGACGCCTCCGTTGCTCATCTGAATAAGCGACGCACAGGCCTTTCCCATTGCGCCGTCATCCAGATAACCGGGCAGCGGAACAGCATTGGGAAATGCGGTGATTTTTTCAGGACGCAAACCTGTAATTTTCATCACCGGTCCGAGAGAGTGGGTATTGTAGTAATGGAAATTGAGCCACGATCTCCAGTGATGCGCCTGATACCCCGGTTCAACGGGCGGACAGCCGGGCATATTGTAGCCGTAGCAGAGACTGCGGCAATCGTGCAGATAGTGAAATTCTCCATACATGAAATCGCCGAAAAATCCTTTTTTCCAGAGGTCAGCAAGATACATACTCTCTTTGGTGAACGGATAATTTTCAAGCAGCTGATAGATTTTTCCGGATTTTTCCACCGCTTCAACCACACGGACACCCTCAGCGGGCGTAAAGAAACTTGTCACTTCACACATAACATGAAATCCGGCTTCAAGCGCACGGATGGTGTGTTCAGCGTGTCCGGTAAAGAATGTGGCAATCAGCACCGCATCCATATCCTTGTACGCCAGAAACTCTTTATCGTCACTCGTTACAAAAGCATCGGGACAATTTTTCGCAAATTCTTCACGCATCAACGGGTTGAAGTCACATCCGGCAACGACATCAATGTTCAATTCCTTTGCCGCTTTGATAAATGCCGCACCGCGTCCGAGTCCCCAGATTCCCAGACGGATACGCTTATTTGTTCCAAAAATATTTTCCATTGTTTTTTCCTTCGGATATATAAATTTATTTATCTGCAATCAAAACCTGTACACCGTTTTTCCGGTACTTCTGCAATAAAACGGGGTCTATTCCCGAATCGGTGACCAACGTAAATTTTCCGGATTCCAGTTTTCCGTATTCAACAAAAGAGGATATGCCGATTTTGCTGCTGTCAACCAGAATAAGAGCCTCTTTACTGCGCCGCAGAGCAGCTGTTGCAAGCAGCGAAGTATCCTCGTCAGTCGTAGAAAGAACGCCGTCAGAAGAAATACCGTCCGCACCGAGAACAGCACGGGTAAAATTATAGCGTTCAATATTCTGCAAAGCGTTGAGTCCCGACAAATCCTTGCGTAAATTCCGGATGATTCCCCCGGTCAGCATAACAGAACAGCATTGTGCCAGTGCTTCGCTGTAAACGAGGGAGTTTGTCACCACGCTCAAATCAGTCAAGCCGTCTTTTTCAAAACGTGCGGCAAGGGCATTGCCGAATTCAAGAACGGTCGTTCCAGAATCGCAGAAAAGCCGTTCATGTCCGCAAATAAGAGCTGCGGCAACTCTGCCGATGGCGCGTTTTTCCCGCAGATGATCCACGGCGCGCGATTGGAATAAATAAACAGAATCATCGGCAACCGGCAGGCGGACGCCTCCGAAAACGCGGATCAGACTGCCCTGACTTTCAAGTTCGGCAAAATGACGGCGCACCGTTGCTTCTGATACATTCAAAGCTGCAACGGCATCAGCCACATCAAGTTCTCCGCAGCGTTGCAGAAGTTTGAGTATTTTCTGCTGAGCTTCTGTCTTTTTTCCCATGATTTTCACCCGAAAGAATACCTGTCAACTCAAATAAGATACAACTGCCGTAAAAGTTTTTCAAGCGTTTTTATTGTTTTTTATTATTTTTTTGATTGACTCAATCAACAAAAACTCTTCACCGTCAATGATAAACATGCTTTTCTCCTCTCTGAACCGGACTTTCTTAATGATTTAAATTTGCAAAATCAATC
>JAZQYS010000450.1:0-11798 GCA_045633645.1 Victivallaceae bacterium
AGACCAGATGACCCAGGTGGACAAGATGGATTCAAAAAAAGCAAAGTCGTCCATGTGGTCCATTGGGTCCATCAGGTCCATCCAAAGCCTTTTTGCATATTTCTACTATAAATCTTCAACAAACCTTTTACATCTGCCCCCTCTCCGATAAAGCAACGGAATCTGCGGATAAAGAATCATTCTCTTTTTACACAAAATACTTGACAAATGCTCTTTGGCAGAGTAACTTTATCAAGTGTTTTGTTTTTTATCATAAGGTATTACAGATATGATTTCCATGAAAAATCTTTTTACACAGTTTGCTCTGATTCTTCTGATAACGGTTTCCTGCGCGGGGACGGAAATAATTTCTCTTTCACACAAAATCGGCAGCAGTGCGAAAACAGGCGCGGCACAAAGCGATCTGCTCCCTGTTAAAAGTCCGGAGTTTTCTCTTGAATTACTCAAGGAGTCCTTCAGGGTTAAGATCAAAACACCTGTACTGCCCGGAGAAAAACTTTCCTGCGCAGGAAAAAAACATGATGAAGAACGTATGTTTACCGGAGATGTTGCGGAATTTTTTATTTCTCCTGAACCCGACAGCAATGTTTATTTCCATATCGCTGCCAATCCCGCCGGACTGGTTTACTCCGCCAAAAAGAGAGAGATCTCCTGGAATCCCCGTATCAAAACCAATATCTCCAAAACAAAAAATTCATGGATTGCGGAATTCATCGTTCCTTACAAAGAAATCAATACCGTTGCCCCTTCCCCCAACACCCAATGGCGGGCAAACTTCGCAACGACCGTCAAAGCCGGAACTGTAAAAAAATCGTGCAGCTGGAGCGGGGCTTATGATTTCCACAATCTCTCAGAATTCGGTATCATCCGCTTTGATAACAAACCATTGCCCGAACTGACCATTTGGGAAGCGGACTGCGACAATATCAAAATAGAAATGCTTCTCCCTTTGCAACACACCAAATATAAAGCCGTCTGCGAAGTTAACGGCAAAAAATATCCCGCCGTCCGGAAAGGGAATACGCTTTCTCTGAAAATTCCGCTTCAACAGAATTATATCTTCCCAAAACAATTCCATCTTGTCAAACTGCAGCTGCTTTCTCCGGAGGGAAAAGTCATCTATTCCCGTTCCGGCAGAGTGGAACCTGAAAACAGTAAAACTCTGACGGTGAACAGTTTTTATTACACGCCCGATATGAAAACGCTCACCTATTACCAGACTTTCGGAGAAAATGCCCGTATTCTGCTCAAAAACGCCAATAATCAAATCATTGCCCGCTCTGCGGCAAAAAGTTCAGGTTCAATTTCCCTTGCAGGACTCAAGCCGGGAAGGTATATCGTGGAGTTGTCTTCAGGACAACTGCGCACTTCGCGTTATATCCGCCTTGTTCCGAAAGATTTTGCTGCCTCTCCCATTGCCGAATCAGACTCTTTTGAAATCAAAAAAAATCTGTTTCATCTCAAAAACACGCCCGTTTTTCTCATCGGAGCCAGTGCCACTCCGCGCAATCATCTGCAAACACCCGGAGCTTTTAACATGAATACCGGCAATATCGGCAATCTTGCCAATGCCGTTGTATTCAAGGGTCTGGGACAAACCCGTTTTCTGAGAACCCCGTTTTCATGCAGTTTTCTTGCCAACAATGCTGATAAAATCATCGAAAAACGTATGGCGGAAAAAACTGCGGGCAACCGTCATGTTCACCGCCTTGCCTACGAAGCGCAGATTCAGCTGGCAACGGGAAACATCAAAGCCCCACGCAAAATTGATGCAGCAAAATATTATGACAATCTTTATAAAAAACTGAAAAAACAGTATCCGGAAAGATATTTTTCCATTCACATTGATAAATCAGAGCGTCTGGCGGACTTCATCAACAGCTGTGATATTTTTGAATATGCCTCCTGGCGTTCCTCTTATGCGGTCAACATGATGCCGAACCTCAATAAAGATATGAAAGACTTGCGGCGCAAAGCAGGAAAAAAACCGCTGATTTTCTGGCTGGGCGGCTCCATTCCCAATCCGCATTGCCGTATGGCTGAGGAACTGCGCGCCGCCGTCTACTGCGCGCTCATCAACAATATCAACGGCGTCATCTTTCATCTGGGACACGGCGGACTGATGTCTGAAAGAACGCGCCTCTGGTCCTTGCTTTCAGGAATCAACGCTGAAATCCAACCCGTTTACCGGGAGTTCGCATCCGGTAAAGAGATTCCGGGATTTGTCCGCAAAGTCAAAGGCAACTTTGCTTATTCCGTCCGGAAGTGCGGAAAAGTTATCCGTATGATCGCCGTCAACCTCAACCCTGCCGAACAGACTCTTGATATGCAAACTGCCGCCGGCAGCTTCAAAATCAAACTGTCTCCCTTTGAACCGGTGTATGTGAACATCGACGGAAACTGAAATTTCTCACAGCAAACACAGATACCCGATATTTTATCAACTCCGACAGAAAAAATTGTAAAAATCACATCTTTTCTGTTTCAGCTGTCAATGCGGCGGTATCGGCGTATAATTTTTCCAGATAGCCGAACCGGGAATTGATGAAATCATCGGCGGTGAATTTTATGTAATATCCGTTGATGGCTTCAGTCATTTTCTTTTTGAATTCAGCAATGGCTTCCGCTTTTATGCGGGGCCATTTATTCATGTAATCAATCCGGTAATCTTCCAGTTTATCACCCAGTTTGCCGAAGTAATATTTATTCAGATTACAAATAAAATCCCGTTCTATATCCAGACATTCTGCCGCCGCGGCAAGACGCAGGAATTTCAACCGCAAATTGGAATCTGCAACCGTTTTCACATTTCCAATCGGATAGGGAGATTTTTTGATGTTCAAAATGGCTTCGATCAAATTCTGTTCCGGCATTTCTCCGAACAATTTCAGAAACAGTTCACAGATGAATTTCCGGTAATCATACGGCTTGCCGGACCACATACTGTTTGCCGCGTAAAGGATGGTGAACCAACTGCTTTCCTGAGGTTCTGCGGGACAATCGGCAGAGCCGATTCTTGTCCAACCGGTGGAACAGACACATTCCAGTTTATTTTCGATGGCTGTTTTTGTCCATGCGTCGATATTTTTACCTCTGATTTCCAGCGGGGGAACGGAGCCTGCCCAGTTATCACATCCGGCATATCCGCTTGCGCCGAAAATCCTGATATTTTCATCCAGAAAGGATTTGAGCAGAGGAAATTCGTTACCGTTTCCGCCGTATCCGTAAGCCCAATACATGAGGATGGCTTTTTTGCCGATACTCCAGCATTGACGCGCTTCTTCATCGGTCATAACACCGTGAAGATTGCGGAGAATATCATCCCAGATGATGGGCTGCCATCCGTTATTACGTACAAATTCCACACAGGCACCGACTTTTTTCAGGAAGGAACCGGTTTTACCCAGTTTGGCACATTCGGGACATTCGCCCAGATTGGTGGCTTCGTCCGCACCGATATGGAAATAACCTTTGTGTTCGGCAAAGCAATCCATCAATTCAGCAGCCATACTTTCCCAGAGCTGCTGCGCCTGCGGCTTGGAAACACAGAATTGATAAGCGTGACCGTTTTCCCTGAGCGCACTGTATTTTTTGTGTTTCAAAATGTAGTCAGCGTGTGCCAGACATTGGAGTTTCGGGACGATCTGAATATGCAGTTCTTTTGCATATTTGCTCAATTTGCGCATTTGTTCATAAGTATATGCACCGGGACAGCCAACGCCGGGGACGGATTTATAATCGTATTTATCTTCGAGTTCCAGCAGAATTGCGTTGACTTTATAAGCTGCCAGAATGCGCATTTCTTCCAGAAGAAGATCAAATTTCGGTTCATATCCCTTCAAGTCCCAATGGATCATACGCAGGGGAATGGCGGCGTGATCTTTGATTTCGCCGCAGGGAATGCAAACGGGCATCTGAAGAAAAGTCTGGATTCCGTAAAACAATCCGCTCTCTGATTTTGCATCGATCCGCAAAGAATCTTCTGTGATGATAATCTGATAGGCATCCCGATCGTCAGAGACGTTTGCTTCCGGCAGTATTTCTGCATTTTCTGCTGAGAATTGGAGGAAATATCCGGTTTTCTTTTCAACAGCTTCACATGCCGGATATTTCTTTTTGAGTTCATCCAGCATAAGGGCATTGACACCGGCATAACAGAGCGTGGTCATGTTGTCCATATTGCAAACTTTATCTTCAAAAGACGACGATTTAACAGGTGGTAATATAAGCATAGCAAACTCCCGGATTTTATAAAGACTTTGTTGTAATATAAATGAAAAAATCACATAAAGCAAATAGAAAACGGCAGTATTTGCGTATAAAAATCCCCGGCTTTTGAAAAATTACGGGATATCTGTACACCGCAAATCAGAATACTTGACAAAAATAATTCCCTGTGCTATATTCTATACCGGTATGTACCAGTTCTCTTTTTAAATCAGTATAACACCGGAATATATGATGGAAAATAATCCTCAGGATTTTTTACTGTACCGTCAGGTTGAAGTTGAACTTGAACGGCTTGCCAACTGCGGTCAGTTGAAAAAAGGCGGACGCATACCGGGGGAAAGGGTGCTGGCTGAAAAACTCGGCGTTGCCCGCGGCACTCTGCGGATTGCACTTGAAGCTCTTGAAAAACGCAATTTTCTCATCCGTATTCCCGGCAAAGGGACATTTCTCCGTGATAACGGTTTGACGGTACGCAATATAAAAATCGGCTTTGTGTTCCCTGAACCGGAAATCTCTCTGGTCTTTCAGCAATACAGCCATTACGCCATATCTTCAGAAATCTGGCGAGGCATCCTTGAAGGCTGTGCATTCAAGGGCGTGACGGCACTTTTCATTCCGGCAAGAAAAACGGACGATCCGGCGGAAAACAGAAAGTTGTTTGACAGAATAAAGCAGGACTGCAATGCCGTCATCTTTCCCGGCACGGAATTTGCGGCACTCTCTGAACTTATGAAACAGGAAAACTTTCCATTCAGCAGAGCAGGCAGCACAGCACCCTGCGGCGTGGATTACGACAGAGAAAAAGCCGTCCGTCTTGCCGCAAAACACCTGCTTGATACCGGGTGCCGTTCAGTCTGTCTTCTGACCTCAAATCCCCTTCCTGATCGTGTTTCATGGCCGGTAAAACAAAAAATATTCCGCGAAGAATTTGCCTCTGCAGGATTCCCGCTTAATGATAATGCCTTCATTGATCTTGCTTGTGAAGATTCTCAGGTCCTCGAACATTTGCGCAAGTTTATCCCGCCGGAAAAAGAACTTCCTGATGCCTTTTTCACGGCAACACCGATGATCTCTTTTGCCCTGCTCCACATTGCAGCAGAAAGGCACTGGAAAATTCCTGAAGATGTTCAAATCATGGGCTATGCAAACAACATGTCCATGCGGCGGACGATTCCGGAACTTTCACACATCCAGCTGCCGCATGCCGCCATCGGCAGAAAAACCGTGGAGCTGCTGACAGATCAGCTGCTTGAAAAACATGCCCTGCCCGCTTCAATTCTTCTTGAGGGCGTGTTGATTCAGGGCGGAACGACGAGAAAAACTGATTTTAAATCAACCATATAAACCGGGAGGTAACAAATGAACACAAAACTCAACCACCAACGGAAGTTCTTCACTTTGATTGAATTGCTTGTTGTGATTGCCATTATCGCAATTCTGGCATCAATGCTGATGCCCGCGTTACAGAAAGCCAGAGAAAAATCATATCAGTCCAGCTGCGCCAGTAATTTGCGTTCACTGGGACAAGCGGCAAATATGTACAGTGATAACTTTAATGTTCTGCGCATTGTAAGTTTGATGTATAACGGTACAGCCAGTCTCACATCCTGGCGTGCGGGATTGGCTCATCTCAAATTCATGCCTGCAAACACCTATGACAGCAGCACAAACCGTAATCCGACATCAAAAATCGATATTTGTCCCGCTGAAAAACTTGTTGTCAACAACACCAGCAGTTCCCAATACAATTTCGGCGGCAATCATTACGGTTTGAATTACTGCCTGTTCAGGACTTGGAGTACAACCAACAGCTCACTATTGACCAATACCTGGCCCTGCAATGAACAGATCAGCAATCCGTCAAAAACCATGTATTTTTCGGATAAGACCATCGGTGCCAAAGATGCGCACTATGCTTATTATGACACGGATTACCGTTCAAGCAAGCTTTCCCGGCGTTTCCGCCACAGTCTCGGCGTCAACAGCATCTACCTTGACCTGCATGTTTCCTGGGGTGATTACCGAAAGATCCCCAACGAGTGGTTCTACGCTGCATCCGGTATAAGTACCAACATTCTGGGCAGTTACTACTACCGCCGTGCGGACTGGCGTCACACCAAACAATGGCGCGAATATTGATTTGCGGGAGGGGTAATTTGTTATGAAAAAATTTTTTCTTTCAGGCTGCTTTCTGTCCATTTTGGCAGTTTCCGCAGTTGAGCTGGTCAATAAAAACGGACTTTACACGCTGGAAAATGAACTTTTATCTGTAACAGTTTCCCCCGCATCCGGTGGCAAAGTTGTCCGGCTGTTCGACAAAAAAAACGGAACGGAATTGACCAACAATCATGCCGCAAGTCAGACGCCTTCAGGCAGCGGACTTTTTGCCGAACGCCTCTGGCCGATCAAAGGCAGCCAGTTCCGTCACTACGAATCCAGTTCCTACAAGGTGCTGAATTCAAGAGCAGATAAAAACAGTGCAGAGCTTTCTCTTGTCTGCAAATCCAATCCCCTTGACATTGAAAAAACCTACATTCTCAAAGCAAATGAACGCACGCTCCATGTGCGTTACAGTCTGAGCAATCCCGGCAATGTGCCCTTTACCGGACGCTTCTGGGTCTGCAATGTCATCACACCCCGGGGAAATCAGCTGGATATCCAGCTGCCCGAAGGGTTGTACAGCGATGATTACCGTAAAAAAGGTTCAACGCAGACTCTGCCTGTAATCAAATATGACAAAACAGCTCCCCGCCCCGGGAATCACTGGATCTGGAATCCGGTCCGGGACTTCGGCAGTGTCAGCACCCCGGGGAAATCAGGAGTTGCCGTCATTGCACCGTTTGAACTGGTTGAACTCTTTTACAGCAGTGTCCCCGGTGATGCCGGGATCAATCTTCCAACTCTGGAATGGATGACTTCAGAGTTGCACATCAAACCGCTGGCTGTCGGCAAAGCCGATGCCGTCAATCACCCGGAACTGGAAGACCCCCTGCAGGATTATATTGTCCGTTTTTCCACCTCTGTCACCGTTTTTGACAAAATCAATTTCCGCACATTCCGTCCCCGTCCTGCGGTCAAAAAGCTGACCCGTTTCAAACCTGTTCTGGAATCGGGAAAAGCCTACACCGAATTTGATTCCCCCGCCGTACCGTGGTTCACAGGACAAAAAGAAAATCCCCGCATTGCCGCTTTTTCCGGATTCAACAATGCAACCGAATTTTTTGAATTCTTCCGCCGTTTCAAAGCTGATTATGAAGTTCTGGAAGGCTGGGGCATATTGGGGCCGGGCGATGTCTCTTACTGCGGATACAATCTGCCCGCACCGGTTCCCTTTGCTGAAAAAATCCTCAACGGCAAGATCGATCTGCTGATCATGCCCGGTTTTATCGGCAAAAATCTGCCCGCCAATTTCAAAAAACAGCTCATCAATAAAATCAAATCCGGAGCCGTTGCCATCTATATTTCTGACGCCAACCGTTTCACGGAACTCTTTCCCAAAAAAGGCGGCAGAAAAGTTCCCGCCTGCGTGTTTGCCGGACTCCCCGTCAAGCCTGAAGTCACGGAGTTCAAAGTCGGCAAAGGCAAAGTATTTTTCGTGCCGTTCCGCTTGTATCTCAACAACCGTATCTGGTCACAGCAAAGAGCTTTTGTGCCGGTTCCGGATGAAACCAAAGCTGATTATGAATATTATTTTGCCATGTACGGAAAACTCTTCCGTTACGCGCTGGGATACAAGTCTCCTGCCGTCATTCTCTCGGCAAAGAGACAGAATAACAGTTTCCTGCTTGAAGTAAAAGCCGTCAAAAACACTTCAGCCGCAATCAACGGCAAAAAGTATCAGCTGAAAAAGGGTATCAATAAAATCGTCTTCCCGTTCAAGGCTGAAAAACTCAACGGAAAACATAATTTTGATCTGCTTCTGGATGTGGAGGGAGCCCGCTCAGACATTTTTGTTGCATCTTATGAAGTCAAACAAACGCCGTATCTGAAAAGTTTTGCTCCCGCAAAATATGCGCACGAGTCCGCTGAATCCGTCAAAGGCACAGCAGAGATTTCCGGCAAAGGCAATATCAAAGTGAAACTTCTGGATGCTGAGGGAAGAACGCTTGCTGTTTTCAGCAAAAAGAATGTTTCAGGAAAAGTTGCTTTTGCTCTCAAACCGCAGCTTTTCGGAGTCAACGCACTCTGCACGCTTTCTGTTGAACTTGATAACGGTAAAAGCGTTGTTGAAAAACGCGCCTGTTTTGTCAGCCGCAGAACGCCCGATAACAGCCGTCTGCGTTTTCTGTTGTGGCACAACTCCAACAGTTCACCTGCAGGAAAGAACCGTCATTTGAAGACACGGGAAATGGGTTTCACCCACTTGCTGGGCAGTCAGGGTCACTCAACCGGTCCGCTGGATGCCAAAATCGGAGCCGAACTGCTTCAGCAAACCGGCGCGAGATATGTGGTCAATACCTTGTACCGTTTCTGTCAGCGCAACATTGCCAAAGAGAAAAAAATCCATGATCCCTGTCTGCGTGCCCCCGCAGGACTGGCTGAAATCAGAAAACAGGTGCGCGAAATCGCCGCAAAACACACGGCTCACTTCCCGGTGCTCTATACCAGTGCCGATGAAAACTCTCTGGGCTGGCACGATGTCGCACATGATTACTGTCACTCACCGTTCTGTCTGGCGGCATTCCGTAAGGCAATGAAGAAAAAATACAAAGACCTTTCTCTTCTCAACAGCATTTGGAAGACCTCTTTCAAAACCTGGGAAAGCGTCACGCCTCACACCTTGCGGCAAGCGCAGAAATCCGGTAATTTTGCGTCGTTCCTTGCCCACCGCAACTTCATGTTCGGCGCATTGCCCAATGGTGTTTCCACCCTGCGCGATGAACTGCTGAAAATGGACAGAAAAGCATTGCTTTCTCACTCCGGACAGGGCTTGACCCGTTTCAATGACGGCTGGGATTGGCGCTTTATGCTCAATAATTACAGTCTTTCAAGTCTCTATTCCACTTCCGGTGGACTTCCCGACTTCATCCGTACCGTCAAACCCGGCTATCTTGCCGGAAACTGGAACGGTTACGGCGCGCCGCTTGAACAAATCCGTTTCACCACCTGGAACGATATCACCGACGGACTTTTTGCCCCGTCTTACTGGTATGACTCCTATTTCTACCGCCGGGGCGACAACCAGCTCAATGCCGCCGGACTTCACATGAAAAAACTGATTGCAGAAGTCAGGGATGCCGGTGTCGATCCTCTGATGACTACCGGCAAAAGAGAAAAATCCCCCTTTACTCTCGTGTATTCTCCAAACTCTCTTGTGGCAGCAGGTGCAAGTGCCATCTGCAGTGCAGTCACTCCGGATATTTACAACGGCAACCTGGTGGGATGGTCCCGTTTGCTCCGCAGTGCAGGCTATCCCGCCCCGCAGATGATCGGAGACAATCTCCTGAGTTCCGTCAGTGTTAAAAATACGCCCGTTCTCATTCTGCCGCTGCTTCTGCAGATGAGTGACACTCAGAAAAATTATGTTCTCAAATATGTCAGGGATGGCGGTGTTCTTGTCATTGATGCTCAGGCAGGTATCATAAATGACCTTTACGCCGTCTGCAAAACCAACACTCTTTTGAAGGCGGCTGGTGTTCAGGTTCCCATCGCCCAGGGCGCCTCTGCCGGAACTGTTCTTTTTGACAAAACTCCGCTGCGGGTTCTTCCCATGGGAGCCAACGCTGAAAGCACCGGCGCAAGTGCGCTTGGCAGCATCACCGTTTCCTCCCCCGGCGCACGCTGGCATTCCATTGATCTGGGTGAAGTCAGCCGCGCTGTCAGCGGTGCCTTTTTCATCAACAGTTACGGCAAGGGAAAAATCCTGTATATCAACGGTTTGATGCACGGAGTAACCGCTGCATTAAATGATCCTGCTCTGGCAAATCCGCTGATCAGCTCTTTCAGGAAATATTTTGCCGCAGCGGGTATTTCTCCCCGTTCATCCGGCGGAGCGGATATCAACTTCAGCGAATACGTCTGCGGAAGATACCGCACGCTGACCGTTACCAGAAGAGGCGGAAACGGAACTGTCAAGTTTACTCTTCCCCTTGAAAAGCCCTGTCATGTTTACGATGTTTTGAACCATAAATATCTGGGCAAAACCGGCAAGGTTGCATTGGAGCTCAAAGCCTGGCAGGTTGAAATGCTCGTTATGACTCAGGAAAAGGCAGCCACACCGTCGCTGACTGCAAAAAAGAATGACCGCGGCATTACCGTAAGTTCCGCTTCAAACTCCGGCATCTGGAGCGCAAAACTTTTCCGCAACGGTCAGGAACTCAAGAGCCTGAAGCGCAATGTCATTCTGGATAAAAACAGTAAAGCCTCCTTTGACTTCGGCATTTCTCCCCGTGGAGAATGTCAAGTTCAACTGGTCAATGTTTTGAATGGCAATAAATTCAATTATAAGGTCAACTTCAAATGAAAAAATCAATTATACTGCTGCTTTTCACCGTTCTCACACTCTGCGGTTCTGAAGTTACTGTCAAAAGGCTTGCCTTTGACAGTACTCCCGAAGGTAAAAAACGCTATTTCTCACAACCCCACACCTGGTGGAGCAAAGGGAAATACCCCGTAAAAGCGGATGAAAAAGGTGAAATCATCACACTGACCAACAACCGGACACGCTATATATTCTTCATCTTCGGAAAAGTCGCAAAAGACGGCACATGGACTCCGGAGATCGGCATGACAAAACCATCAAAAGCCAACTGGGCGACCGGCGGATTTCTGAATTTCTCCTCAGGAAAAATCAACAGAAAAAAATGCGGTCTCAAAATCTCCGGGGCGGAAAAAGGCGGATTCACCCTCAACTTCACCGCTCCCGGCTATCAGGCAAGCTGCCGTATCGAACTTAAAAAAGATGACGACCGCCTTTATGTTCTCTTTGATACGCCAACCAATACAATGGTTGAATTCACGACTTATCCCTCAAGTTACGGCGGCTCTTACAGCATGGGAAAAGCTCTGCGCAAACGTTATGCTGTTACCAATACGCGGCGCATCGAAAGCGGAAACAATCTGCCTTTGAATAAAAAAGAAAAGTTCGTTTTTCTCGCAGACTCATACTTTGATCCGGCGCAGAACCGCGGTGAAGGTCCCTGCGGAATCATCTTTGATTTACGGAAATATTCCGGCAGAGTTTCCGTTCAGAATTACGCCTGTCTGCTCCGTTTCACCGGCAAGGGAAAAATGCCGTTCATCCTTCTGGACTTCAACGGCGTTTCCAATGCCGAAGGTGAAAAATATATGAAGGAACTGCCCGTAACTTTCCTTTAAAAAAACATTTCTCTCCGCAGCGGAGACGGTAAAAGGGGCTGTTGCAAAAAAACATTTGCAGCGGTCCTCTTTTTTTACAGATGAATACGGTTCTCATACACCTGTCACCGGGAGCTTTTCTGTTTTTACAGATAATCTTAAAAAAACTTTGAATTTTACCGCAAGGTGGAGTATATTATATGTGTAAAGTTGTTTTTTGTTTATTATCTCATATATGGAGTTGTGACTGAATATGAAAACTTTTGAAGATT